>CALJDB010000233.1 GCA_938023775.1 uncultured Clostridia bacterium | reverse complement strand
CATGCGGGAAAACATAGTGGTAAAATCGGGAAAAATTTTGGAAAGGACCGGTGAAAACCCCTATGCGAGACTACAAAACCGAATTTGAAAACCGCGTCGCCTTTATCCGCCGCAAGATCGACGAGGCGCACGCCGACGGCATTATTTACGGCAACTCCGGCGGCAAGGACTGCACCCTCGTCGGCATTTTGTGCAAGGCAGCCTGTGACAATACCGTGGGTCTCATCATGCCCTGCGCCTCCAGCCGCAACTTCGGCATTGACCGCGACGACGCGCTCACCGTCGCCGAGCGCTACGGCATCGAGACGCGCACCATCGACCTCACCGCCGTCCGCGCCGCGGAGACCGAGCGGCTCGCGGGCATCACAAAGCTGACCGACGCCGCGCTCGCGAACATCGCGCCGCGCCTTCGCATGACGACGCTCTACGCCGTCGGCGCGAGCGAGAATCGCCTCGTCGCCGGCACGGGCAACCGCAGCGAGGCGTATATGGGCTACTTCACCAAATGGGGCGACGGGGCGTATGACTTCAACGCCATCGCCGACCTGACCGTGACGGAGATCTACGAGTTCCTCCGCTATCTGGACGCGCCGCGCTGCATCCTCGACAAAGCCCCCTCCGCCGGGCTCTTCGAGGGCCAGACCGACGAGCAGGAGATGGGCGTCACCTACCGCGCCATCGACGCCGTGCTCCTCGGCGGCGAAACAACCGACGCCGAGCGCGCCACCATCGAGCGCTACCACGCCCGCGCCGGACACAAGCTCCGGATGCCGGATACGTTTGCGTGAAACAGAATCGGGCGGCTTTCAGCCGCCCGATTCAACTTTCCCCTTGCGCATCTTCCCCATCGCGGTTATAATGTCCTCACATAAAATAATAGAAAGCATGGAGGAACCGATTTTATGTCATCCAATGTCCGTCCCGCGTCCCTTGCCCGCATTACGACGCCGGAGCTGGCGGAGGCGTTTATCGCCGAGCAGCTCGACGCCCTGCGCGCCCAGATCGGCGATAAAAAAGTCCTGCTCGCGCTCTCCGGTGGCGTGGACAGCTCCGTCGTCGCGGCGCTGCTCATCAAAGCCGTCGGCCAGCAGCTCACCTGCGTCCACGTCAACCACGGGCTGCTCCGCAAGGGCGAGCCGGAGCAGGTCGTCCGCGTGTTCCGCGAGGAGCTCGGCGCGAACCTCATCTATGTCGACGCCGTGGACCGCTTCCTTGATAAGCTCGCCGGCGTCGCCGACCCGGAGACCAAGCGCAAGATCATCGGCAAGGAGTTCATCGACGTCTTCGCCGAGGAAGCCAAAAAGCTCGACGGCATCGAGTTCCTCGCGCAGGGCACGATTTACCCCGACATTCTGGAGTCCGGCCCCGTCAAGAGCCACCACAACGTCGGCGGTCTGCCGGAGGATCTGAAGTTTGAGCTCGTCGAGCCGGTCAAGTTCCTCTATAAAGACGAGGTCCGCGTCGTCGGCAAGGCGCTCGGTCTGCCGGACAGCATGGTCTACCGCCAGCCGTTCCCCGGTCCCGGTCTCGGCGTCCGCTGCGTCGGCGCGATCACGCGCGACCGTCTGGAGGCGGTCCGCGAGTCGGACGCCATCCTGCGCGAGGAGTTCGCGAAAAACGGTCTTGAGGGCAAGGTCTGGCAGTATTTCACCATCGTGCCGGACTTCAAGTCCACCGGCATCACCGACGGACTGCGCACCTACGACTGGCCCGTCGTCGTGCGCGCCGTCAACACCGTGGACGCCGTCACCGCCGAGGTGGCCCAGCTGGACTTCGGCATGATGCAGCACATCGTGGACCGCATCACTCACGAGGTCTCCGGCGTCAACCGTGTTCTGTGGGATCTGACT
>CALJDB010000232.1 GCA_938023775.1 uncultured Clostridia bacterium | reverse complement strand
AACCCTCCAGTCAGCCTTCGGCTGACAGCCTCCCTTGCACAGGGAGGCCTTTAAAGGGTGCGGCTTCGCCGCGATGATAAGACTTTTTTGACACGCTCACCGCCGGGAGCGCTTTTGCGCTCCCGGCGGCTTTTTCATTTTGCTTTCTCCTCGTAAAAAACAAGATTCTGCTTCAGCCGCGCGTCTTCGGGGGCGAGGGTTAGGGCGGCGCGGCCGTGGGCGAGGGCGGTCTGCCATGCGCCGAGGTTGTAGGCGGCGACGGCGGCGAGGTCGTGGGGCTTTGCGCCCCAGCTCTCCGAATCCGTCAGGTAAGTCAGCCGCCGCTCCGTGACGGCGAGGGCGCGCTCGGCTGCCCAGAGCGAGCCGCCCCAGTCCCCGCGTTCGGCGGCGAGGGCGGAGTAGTCCAGCCATGGCTCGCGCAGCCACGGCGCCTCCGCCGCGGCGCGCAGCAGCCAGCTCTCCGCGTCCTGCGGTCTGCCCTGCGCGAGCACGGCGCGCGCTAAATAGCGCATCGAGGCGCAGCGCTCGTCGCGCCAGACCGCCGTCGGCAGTGCAAGATGGCGCAGCAGCGTCTCCTCGCATTCGCGCCAGCGGCGGTGGAAGAGATACTCCCTGCCGAGATAGTGCATGTTCCGGTCGTTTTCCGGCTCCTCCGCGACGGCGAGCTCCAGCAGCGGGAGATACTGCCCGCGGGACTTCGCCGGGTCGGGCAGATGGTCGAGCTGCACGCCCTCGGCGACCGCCGTCGGCGGCTCCGCGCCTTCACAGCGCAGCACCTCGTGGACCGCGCCGACCCAGCGCCAGCCGCGCCGCGGGTGCGCTTTGTCGCTCAGGAACACGACGCCCTCGCGCCCGTCCGGGAGATAGCTCCAGACGTAGCGGTAGCGCAGCCGCTGCGCGCCGGCGTCCAGTGCGGCTTCAAACCCGGCGCGCCAGCCGGGGCGGAACACCTCGTCGAGGTCCGTGCAGACGCAGAGGTCCGCGTCCGCGGGCACGCGAGCGAGCGAGCGGTTGCGCGCTTCGTCGAAGCGCCACGGTGCGATGACCTCGGTCTCCACGTCCGCGCCGAGGCTGCGCAGCAGCTCCGCCGTGCCGTCCGTCGAGCCGGTATCCAACACAAAAACGCCGTCCGCCTCCGCCATGCTCGCCATCCAGCGGCGCGCGAACGCCGCCTCGTTTTTGCTGATTGCGTAAACATAAATGCGCCGCGCCATGCCGCCGCTTTGCTCAGGTCGCGAGCAGGCCCGCCGCGCGCAGGTTTGCGAGCAGCGCGTTGAGCTGCTCCGCGGTCTCGCCCGTCTCCGTCGTGTCCGCAACGGCGGCCGCCGGCGTCACGGTGCCCGCAGGACCCGTGGGGCCGGTAGGTCCCGTCGGTCCGGTCGGACCCTCGGGGCCGTCCGCACCGACAAGCCCCTGCGGTCCGGTGGGACCCGTCGCGCCCGTAGCGCCGGTTTCGCCAGCCGGTCCGGTCGGACCCGTTGCGCCTGTTGCGCCGGTTTCGCCAGTGAGACCGGTCGGACCCGTTGCGCCAGTAGCGCCGGTTTCACCGGCTGGACCAGTGGGACCCGTCGGACCGGTTGCGCCGACTGCGCCGGTCGGTCCGGTGGGACCCGTCGCGCCCGTAGCGCCGGTTTCGCCAGTCGGTCCGGTCGGACCCGTTGCGCCAGTAGCGCCGGTTTCACCGGTTGGACCAGTGGGACCCGTCGGACCGGTTGCGCCGACTGCGCCGGTCGCGCCCGTTGCACCGGCAGGTCCCGTCGCACCTGCTGCGCCCGCGGGTCCGGTGGGACCTGTCGCACCCGCCGCACCCGTCGCGCCGGTCGCGCCCGCGGGACCTGTGGGTCCGGTCGGACCGGCGACGAGCGTGGGGCAGCAGAAGCAGCTCACGGGACAGCCGCAGCCGACGACGCGGTCGCTGGGCCGGACGATATTCATGCCGCAGCCGTCGCCGCGGCTTTCTCTGCAATTATCAGCCATAGTCATCCTCCTTGAGAAAAAGCTCCGGGGGCAGAGGGCTGCCCCCTCAAAACAGTATATGGCGCGCTGCGCGGGGGCGTTCATTTTTCCCGACACCCCGGCATAAGGTTTGTACCGAAAACAACAATGGAGGTCCTGCTTTTATGTTCAAGGGAAAAGGAACGAACCGGGCGGTGGCGGGGAGCGTGCTGCTGGGGTTTGCTGCGGCTGCCATACTTCTGAGTGTTTCCGCCGTGAGCGCGGTGACGAGCGCGTCCGCCGCGACGAAAAAGCTGCCGGTCTACTGCGTGCAGCGCGACGACAAGTGCGTCTCGCTGACCTTCGACGCCGCATGGGGCAACGAGGACACCCAGCAGCTCATCGACACGCTGGGCGTTTACGGCGTGAAGGCAACGTTTTTCGTCGTCGGCGCTTGGGCGGAGAAATACCCGGAGTCCGTCAGGGCGCTCCACGACGCCGGGCACGAGGTGATGACCCACTCGGACGACCATGCCCACTTCAACAGCCTCTCGCCCGAACAGATCCGCGACAACCTAAACCGCGGCTGCGACAAGATCGAAGCCGTCACCGGCGTGCGCCCGACGCTGTTCCGCGCGCCCTACGGCGAATATAACGACACGGTCATCTCCACCGCCGAGGCGATGGGCTTTCACACGATCCAGTGGGACGTGGACTCCCTCGACTGGAAGGACCTCTCCGCCGCTGAGATCACGCAGCGGGTGACGAGCGGGGTGGGGAGCGGGAGCATTGTGCTGTTCCACAACGCGGCGAAGCACACGCCGGAGGCGCTGCCGGGGGTCATAGAGTGGCTGCTTGCAAACGGCTACCGCATTGTTCCCGTGAGCGAGATTTTGCTGACCGGCGATTACGTGATGGACCACACGGGGCGGATGTGTAAGCCGGACAGTGTATAATGAGGGAAAACGCCGCGGGAACATTTTCCCGCGTTGCTTTTTCTGCGCAACATCTTGCTTTCCGCATAAAAAGATGTTAACATATCTTGCAATACCCCAAAATTTTTCGCTCCGGCGGAAACGGGTGGG
>CALJDB010000231.1 GCA_938023775.1 uncultured Clostridia bacterium | reverse complement strand
ATGCTGCGGGCCAAGTGCTATGAGCAGCGGATGGAGAAGGGCCTCAGCTTCCTGGAATTCAACTACATGATTATGCAGTCCTACGACTTCTACCACATGTTCCAGACCGTGGGCTGCAACATGCAGTTCGGCGGCGACGACCAGTGGAGCAACATGCTCGGCGGCACGGAGCTCATCCGCCGCAAGCTCGGCAAGGACGCCTACGCCATGACGATCACCCTCCTGACCGACTCGCAGGGCAAAAAGATGGGCAAGACCGCTGGCAACGCCGTCTGGCTCGACCCGAACAAAACGAGCCCCTTCGACTTCTACCAGTACTGGCGCAACGTCGGCGACGCGGACGTGATGAAATGCATCCGCATGCTGACCTTCCTGCCCCTCGATCAGATCGACGAGATGGCAAAGTGGGAGGGCAATGAGCTCAACCGCGCGAAGGAGATCCTCGCCTTTGAGCTCACCAGCATGGTCCACGGCGAGGAGGAAGCGAAAAAGGCGCAGGAGAGCGCCCGCGCCCTCTTCAGCGGCGCCGGCAGCAGCGAGAACATGCCGACCGCGGAGCTCACGGCGGACGACTTCACGGACGGCAAGGTCGACATTCTGACCCTCCTCGTCAAAACCGGGCTCTGCCCCTCCCGCGGCGACGCCCGCCGCAACGTCCAACAGGGCGGCGTCTCCGCCGGCGATCAGAAAGTAACAGACCCCGCTGCCGCCTACGCCCCCGAAGACTTCGCAGACGGTCTGATCCTCCGCCGCGGCAAGAAAAATTACTTCAAGGTCATCGTAAAATAAAAAAAACAATGCCCTGCCCG
Organism: uncultured Clostridia bacterium; assembly: GCA_938023775.1. GTDB lineage: Bacteria > Bacillota > Clostridia > Oscillospirales > Oscillospiraceae > SVKR01. The sequence goes on along the minus strand of CALJDB010000231.1, from coordinate 1,650 downwards.
AAACCGGGCAGGGCATTGCTCTGCACTTTTTCACTTCACGCGCATCGCCCGCATCGCATTGAGCACCGCGAGCACGCACACGCCGACGTCGGCGAAGGACGCCGCCCACATGCCGGCGATGCCGGGAACGGCAAGACCGAGAACGAGGGCTTTGATTGCAAGGCAGAACACGATGTTCTGCATCACGATGCGCTTCGTGCTGCGCGAGCAGCGGATGGCGTCCACAAGCTTGTGCGGGTTGTCGTCCATCAGCACAACATCCGCCGCCTCAATCGCGGCATCGGAGCCGAGACCGCCCATCGCAACGCCGACGTCCGCGCGGGCAAGGACCGGCGCATCGTTGATGCCGTCGCCGACGAAAACGAGACGTCCCTTCCGGCTCTTCTCCGAGAGCAGCTTCTCCACCGCGCTGACCTTGTCGCCCGGCAGCAGCTCCGCATGGACCTCGTCGAGCCCGATCTGCTTTGCAACAGCCTCGGCGGTCGCCTTGCGGTCGCCCGTGAGCATCACCGTCTTCTTCACGCCCGCGGCGCGCAGATCCTGCATCGTCGCCGCGGAATCGGGCTTGATCTCGTCCGAAACGACGATTGCGCCCAGATACGCGCCCTCACGGGCGACGTAGATGACGGTGCCGACAGCGTCCACGGCATCGCAGGCAATTCCCTGCTCCGTCATCAGGCGGCGGTTCCCGGCTAACACCTTCTTCCCGTCCACCACGGCGCGGATACCGCGGCCCGTGAGATCCTCGGCAGTCTCCGCCCCAACGCTGACGCCCGCGGGCAGCGCCGCCTTCAGCGAGCGCGCGATGGGGTGATCGGAAAAGCTCTCCGCCGCCGCCGCGGTGCGGAGCAGCTCCTCCTCCGAACAGCCGTTCGGGAGGAGCTTCGTCACGGAAAAGCTGCCGCGCGTAAGCGTGCCGGTCTTGTCGAACACGGCGATTTCCGCGTCGCAGAGCGCGTCCATATAAACGCTGCCCTTGATGAGCACACCCTTCTTCGAAGCACCGCCGATACCGGCAAAGAACGTCAGTGGAACGCTCAGCACCAGCGCGCAGGGGCAGGACGCGACAAGGAACACAAGCCCGCGGTGGACCCACGTCCCCCACTCGCCCGTGAACAGCGAGGGAATGACCGCAAGCAGCACCGCCACGCCGCAGACAACCGGTGTATACCACGCCGCAAAGCGCGTGATAAAGTTCTCGCTGCGGCTCTTGCTCTCCGCGCTCATCTCAACCATCTCGAGAATCCGGCTGACCGTAGACTCGCCGTAGGGCTTCGTCACACGCAGACGCAGCAGCCCGTTCAGATTCACGCAGCCGGAGATAACCGCGTCGCCGGCGCGCACCGTGCGGGGCACGCTCTCGCCCGTCAGGGCAGCGGTGTCGAGCCGGCTCTCGCCCTCTAAGATCTCGCCGTCCAGCGGAATCTTCTCGCCGGGCTTCACGACGATAACGCTGCCGACCTCAACCGTCTCCGGATCGACGGCGACGAGCTCGCCGTCCCGCTCCAGATTTGCATAATCCGGGCGGATGTCCATCAGCGCGGTAATGCTCTTGCGCGAGCGCTCCTCGGCGAGGTCCTCAAACAGCTCGCCGATCTGGAAGAAGACCATGACGAACACGGCCTCCGGATAGTCGCCCAGCACGAATGC
>CALJDB010000230.1 GCA_938023775.1 uncultured Clostridia bacterium | reverse complement strand
AAAAACCCACGCCCCGGAGGGCGTGGGCATTTGGCGGGTTTGTGAAAATTTACCGCAGCAGTGCGAAAAAGCGAGGAATATTCCGCGCGAGGAGCGGGTGATTTTGGCGCCCCGCGCGGAATGCCGCACATATTGTTTTACCCATCCCGAAGCCCGGCAACCGCCGCGACCACGCGGCGCTGGGCTTTTTCCACAGCCTCGATTTCGCCGGGGGCGGGGGCGTTCCCGGCGCGGAGGGTCTCGGTGAGGGCGCCTGCGGCTTCGGCGAGCGCTGTGAAGCCGAGGTTCGCGGCGGTGCCCTTCATGGTGTGGGCGGCGCGGAAGGCGGCGGGGCGGTCGTCCGCGGCGAGGGCGCGGCGGAGCGCGTCATGCGTCCCGTCCGCGGTGTAGCGCAGGGCGAAGCGGCGCACGGTCGCCTCCGAGCCGAGGCGCCGCAGGGTGTCGGCGGCGTCGCCGCCCGCGAGGGCGTAAAATTCTTTGATCGTCATGTGCCCGTTCTCCCTTCGCTGCGCGTTTTGTCGCGATACATATTCCGGTCCGCCTCGCGGAGGACATCGCGCAGCGAGGACGCGCCGCGGGCGCTGCCGATGCTGACGGAGAGCCGGAGCTCCGGCCAGTCCGTCGTCCGCGCGGCGGCGACGGCGGCACGGACGGACGATAGAAGCGCGTCCAGCTCCTCCGCGCCGATCGCCGGAAACAGCAGCAGAAACTCGTCCCCGCCGGTGCGGACGATGAGGTCGCCGGGGCGCAGCGCACCGCGCACGGCGTCGGCGGCGGCGCGGAGGGCGGCGTCCCCCGCGGCGTGGCCGTAAGTGTCGTTGATCGCCTTGAAGCGGTCGACATCCAGCATCGCGGCGGCGTCGAAGCGCGCGTTTTCGGGCAAGCCGTATTCGAGGAACCAGCGCGAGCGCGCGCCCGTCAGCGGGTCGACGGAGAGCGACTCCATCGCGGCGGAAAAGCTGCCGCCCGCGGCGGGCGCGGGCGCGTCGGAATCCGGCAGCTCCTGAAGGCAGCCGACCGCGCCGATGCGCGTCACCGGCGCGCGGCGGGACCAGAGGGTGCGGGCGGTGAGCCACGCGGCGCGGCTTTTCTGCCCGTCCGCGGGGAGGTGGACCTCCATCGCGCAGTCCGGGGCGTAGGGCGTCGTCTGCAGCAGCGCGCGGTGGACCGCGGCGAAGTCCTCCGGCGCGAGAAGCTGGGCCTGCTCGCCGCGGCGCGCCATATCGAGCACCGTTATCCTGCCCTGACCGCCGGGGCGGCGGTCCGTGAGCGTTACGCGGCGGGAGGGAATGTCGCATTCAAATTGAATGCCGCCGACGAGCCCGGCGTAATAATTCGTTTTCTCGCGCTCAACCTCCAGCAGCCGCTGGGGGCGGTCGTCGAGCGGCAGCGCCCTGCCGCGGAGCGCCTCGGCGGCGATGCGGTCGGCTTCGTCGCGGTAGTGATCCGGCGCGGCGCTCTCGCGCGCGGCGGCGTCCACGGCGGCGTCGAGGCTTTCGAGCAGCAGCGGGTTGAACGCGCCGCAGTCCCCGGCGCGGAGCATCGCGAGCGCGGTTTTCTGCGGGCAGGCTTTGCGCCACGGGCGCGCTTCCGTCAGCGCGATGTAAGCGTCCGCGAGCGAGACCGCCTGCGCCGCGACGGGGATCGCGTCGCCGCGCAGCCCGTCCGGATAGCCGCCGCCGTCCCAGCGCTCGTGGTGCCAGCGGCAGATCTCGCGCCCGGTGCGCAGCAGAAAATCGTCCTGCGGCACGGGCAGCGCGTCGAGCAGCTCCGCGCCGCGCACGGCGTGGGCGCGGACGGCGGCGGTCTCCTCCGGCGTGAGCGCGCCGGGGCGGCGCAGCAGCTCCGCGGGAACATGCAGCTTGCCGACGTCGTAAAACGCGCTGACGGCGGCGATGCGGGCGATGTCGTTTTCGCTGAGGCGGTAGCGCTCCGTGCGCCGCGAGAGCTCGCGCAGCAGCGCGCCGGTCAGGCTGCGGATGCGCGCGGCGTGATCCGGGGGAACGCCGCAGTGGGAGCTCAGTACGCCGCTCAGCAGATCCACAAGGATGCCGCTCTCGCGCGAGCGGGCGTAGACCTGTTCGCCGACGAGCTCCGTGAGGCGCTTCTGGCGCGCGTAGAGCATCAGCGTGTTCTCCACGCGGCGGCGCACGATCGCACCGTCGAACGGGCGCTGGATAAAGTCCGTCGCGCCAAGGTCATACGCCCGCGCATGGAACGCCGCGTCCTGCTCGACGGAGATCATGATCACCGGGATCTCCTCGATCCAGTGGAAGCGGTTCATCAGCTCCAGCACGCCGAAGCCGTCGGGCTCCGGCATCCAGACGTCCAGCAGCAAAAGGTCGATGTCGCCGCGGCTTTGCAGCAGCTTTACGGTCTCCGCGCCGTTTTCCGCTTCGAGATAGTCATATTCCGCGCCGAGCAGCTCCATCAGCAGCGCGCGGTTGAGCTCCGAATCGTCCGCGATGAGGATCTTCTGCTTTTCGCTCACGGCTCTCCGCCTCCTTTCCAGTATTTTCGCACCGCGGCGGCGAGCGCGGCGCCGCCGAGCGGCTTTGTGAGATGGGCGTTCATCCCGGCGGCGAGGGAACGGGAAACATCGTCGGCGAAGGCGTTTGCGGTCATGGCGAGGATGGGCACGGTTTTTGCGTCCGGGCGGTCCATCACGCGGATGGCGCGGGCGGCGTCGAGCCCGTCCATCTCCGGCATCAGCACGTCCATCAGGATCACGTCAAATTCTCCCGGCGCGCTCGCGGCGAAGCGGGCGACCGCCTCGCGTCCGTCCGCGGTGGAGACGGTCTCCGCCCCGCGGCTTTGCAGCAGCGCCTCCGCGATCTCGCGATTTAACTCATTATCCTCCGCGATGAGCACGCGGCAGCCCTTGAGAGAGGCGTCCTCCGGTTCCGGCGCGGCGGCGCGCGCCGTGTCCAGCCGGAAGCGGAGCGTCACGATGAAGGTCGTGCCGACGCCGCGAGAGCTCGTGAAGGCGATCGTGCCGCCCATCTGCTCCGTCAGCTCGCGCGCGATGGCGAGACCGAGCCCGATGCCGCCGGAGGAGTCGGATTCCTGCGCGAAGGGCTCGAAGGCGCGGGACTGGAACTCCGCGCTCATGCCGACGCCCGTGTCGGCGCAGACGAATTCGATCTCCGCCTCGCCGCCGGCGCACTCCGTCTCGCGGCAGGTGAGCGTCACGGAGCCGCCGGGACGGTTATATTTCACGGCGTTGACCGTGATGTTCTGCAAGACCTGCTGCACATGCAGCGGCGAGCCGATGAGCGCGGGATGGCGCAGACCGCTGCGGTCGCAGCGGTAGCGCACGCCGCGGGACGCGGCTTCGCTTTCCACGACGACGCCGAGGGAATCGAGCAGCGCGCCGAGGTCGAAGGGGCGGCTTTCCAGCTGCACCTCGCCGCTCTCTAATTTGCTCATGTCGAGCATGCTGTTCACAAGCTCCAGCAGGAAGCCGGAGGCGTCCATGATCTTGGCGCGGCACTCCTCCTGCTTCGCCTCATCGCCGGGGAAGCGGCGGCTGAGCTCCACCATGCCGCGGATGCCGTGGATCGGCGTGCGCAGATCGTGGCTCATGCGGCGCAGGAAGCCGGTCTTGGCGGCGTTGGCGCGCTCGGCGTCCGCCGCGGAGCGCTCAACCTCGCGCTGATAGGCGAGCTCGCGCTCGAGCGCGGCGCGGGTCGAGCGCTGGCGCAGATAGCTGAAGCAGAGCCAGAGGACGAGATACGCCAGCAGACCGTAGCCCAAAAATACCGTCCGCGAGGAGAAGACCTCGGCGGAGGGAAAATAGACGTAGAGATAGTAGTCCAGCATCTGCGACTGCTTGCCGTACCACGTTCTGCCCTGATAGGTCGCGCGGTAGAGCCCGTCGCGCTGGCGCTGCATGCCGTGGGGCACGAGCGGATCGACGTCCGTGATGGGTCTGCCGTAGAGGATCTCCCGGTTCGCGCTCAGAATATATTCGTCGTCCGTGACGACGGCGGCGCCGTTCATATCAAAGGTGTAGTCCGCGAAAAGCGAATGGAGCGAGAGCTCTCCGCCGTCTGCGGCGACATCCGTTTTGCGCACGCAGGCGGCGAGCAGCCCCGGCGCGTCCCGGCGCGAAACGGCGACGAAGTCATAGGTCTCGCCCTCGGAGGAAAACTGGGTCAGGACACACTTTTTCGGGTAAGCATAAATCTCCGCCACGGCGTCGGAGGCGAGGGCGTCCGCCATGCGCGCCGTTTCGCCGAAGGACGACAGCTCCGCGCCGTCGGCGCCGAGCAGCGCGATGGCGCTGATGCGCTGCTCTCCGGCGTAGTGCGCGAGCAGGGCGGATTCGTCGGTGTCGCTGAGCTCCAACAGGTCGCCGAGCGCCTGAAGCTTGTCGAGCAGGCGGACGAGGCTTTTCGTACGGTTGTCGGTATTATAGCCGTCGTAGCGGGCAATCTGGGCGCGCATAAAATCCAGCGTCTTGTCCGCCGTCTTTGCGGCGGCGGCGCGGCAGGTGAGGGTGCTGACCAAAAACGTGGTCCCGAGGAACACCGCGCCGATGACGAGCGCGAGGAGAAAAAACGCCCGGCGCGAGAGCGGGGCGGCGGTTTTTTTCTGCCGTTTCATATCCGATTCACCCCTCCGCCGCCGCAAGACCGTATTTTTCCGCGAGCGCGGCGGTGAAGCCCTCGGCTTCCATCGCGAGCAGCGTCTCCGTCAGATTCTCGGCAAGCTCCTCCCGTCCGGCGTCCTTTGCAAAGGCGACGCCCAGCTCGGAGACGAACAGCGGCTCGGAGAGCATCACGATGGAGTCCGGCATCCCGCTGACAAAGGTGCGCAGCGCATTTTCGTGCGCGGCAACGGCGTCCACGTAGTCCTTGCGCAGCGCGGCATATATCTCTGCGGAGGAGGAAAAGGAGTAGACCGCGGCGACATCCGGGATGTCCGCCGTCGGGCGCGTGAGAAACAGCTCCTCCGGCTTGCCCGTCATCTGCACGGCGACGCGCCGTCCGGCGAGCCCGGCGAGGTTCTTGATGCCGCTCTCCGTCCGCACGGCGACCATCTGGCGGCTTTTTGCGTAGGGTCCCGCCCAGCAGTAAAGCGTTTCGCGGCCGGTCAGGGTGAAGCAGCCCCAAATACAGTCGATCTCGCCGCTTTGAAGCAGCGCGTCCTTTTGTTCCCACGCGATGCGGCGAAACTCCGGCGCATAGCCGAGGCGGCGGCAGGCCTCCTCCGCAAGCTCCACGTCGAAGCCGGCGAAGCCGTCGCTGTCGAGGTAGCTGTAGGGAGCGTAATCGTCGCTGCCGATGACGAGCACGGGCAGCGCCTCGCCCTCCGCTCCGCCGCCGCAGCCGCAGAGCAGAAGCAGCGCCGCCGCGAGAAAGAGATCGAGCGGCACGCGGTGGATGCCGCGCAGCTTCACGCCGTCCGGCTTTTTTCCCATGGACGCCATGAGGAAGACGAGGAGCGCGATGCACAGCACCGCCGTGATGATGCCCACGGGGAGATAGGCGTTCTGATAGCGCAGCAGCGTGCCGACGGAGGTGCGGAGCAGCGTCAGCTCCTCGCCAGGCGTCTGCTTCGGCTCGAGATACGCCTGCACGTCGATCCCGACGCCTTCGCTGAAATAACCGGCCGAAATGCCAAGGGGCACGGCGTTTTTCGTTCTGCCGTCGTACAGCACCTTGCCGGTGGACGTATCCGTCGCTACATAGGAGTAGCCGGAGGGAAGCTCGGGGTATTCGCCGGTATCCCGTTCCTCCTGCAGCGC
>CALJDB010000229.1 GCA_938023775.1 uncultured Clostridia bacterium | reverse complement strand
GGACCCGCCGAGCCCCTCACCCAACCTTCACCAGCCACGCGCCCCACTCCGTGAGCAGGTCGCCGAAGGCGTCGGCACTGAGATCGCCGCGGAGGGTGACGGCGCTGAGGTCGGCGCTGAGGGGCTCGAAGCGCGCGAGGAAGGCGGCGCGAGAACTCTCCGCTCCGGCGGCGTCGTAATAGGAATCGAGCATGCCCCTGCCGCTGCGCAGCAGCTCAAAATAGCCGCCCTCGCCGATGCGGTCGGCGGCGCACCAGAAGGTCTGATAGCTCGATTTTCCGCGCACGGGGAAGATCGTGCCGTCCGCGAAGGCGGCGGTGTAATAGCCGAGCCCCATGGGGCTTTGCAGCAGATGCACCTCGCCGCCGACGATGCCGAAAAAGAACGAGCGCTCGCCGTCCGAGAGGACCAGCTCCGGCACGAGATCGGCGTCGAGGTCGAGCAGCACCGCGCTCTCGACGGCGCTCGCCGCCGTGTCGCCGGGAAAGGTCATCGCCCCGTCCCGGACGCAACTTTCCCAGAAGGCGGCGTAGGGCTCCGCCCAGTAAGCGCGGTCTCCCGCCGCAGCGTTGACAACGCGCCACACGCTGTCCGCGGCGTCGCTGAGCGCCGCGGCGGACGGGCGCTCGCCCCAGAGACGGATCTGCCTGCCGAGGGCAGCGCAGAGGGCGGCGCGGTCGTCTCCGGTATGGGCGGCGACGGCGGTCAGCGCGCTCTCCGGGTCTTCCAGCAGCACAGCGTAAAGCCGCTCAATCGCGCTGCCGCGGTCAAATTCGTCCGCCGCGCGCAGCGCCGTCTCCGCGAGCTCCGCCGCATCGCCGCCGTGCGAGCGCAGCGAGAGCAGGAACGTGTCCATGCACGCCCCGGTGTAAGCGTCGCCATAGCGGGCGCGCCAGACCTCGGCGGTCTCGACGAGCGTCTGCTCCGACAGCGACGCGGCGTAAACGCAGCGCCCGCCGCGGCGCTCGAAGATGAGGAAGCGGTCCCCGCCGCCGTCCAGCCGGGAGAGCCAGCCGTCTTCGAGCTGCTGCCCGCCGACGAGCACGACGTTTTCCGGGCGGTCCGGCTTTAAGCGGATCGCGAGACGGTACATTTCCAGACCCGTCTCCGGCAGCGCGCAGACGCGCTCCAGCGCGGAGATCTCCGCCGCCTCGACGCGCCAGCTCCATTTGCCGCCGGTGGCGTTCCACTCCGCCGCGGTCCACGCAGTGACGGACTCCGCCTTGTCGAGCACCTCCGCGGGGAGGTCGGTCGGCAGCGTGCAGCCGACCGTGAGCGCGCCGAGGAAGCTCCTCGCCTCCTCAAACGCGGCACGGATGGACGTCAGCATCTGTCCCTCGGTCGAGCCGGAGCCCTCGCCGAGCCCGCTCTCCCAGCCGAGGAAGCGGTAGTCCGGTCCGCCGTTTTTCACGACGAGGAAGGGGGAGAGCTCAGCGCCGCGCACGCGGCCCTCGTCGTCCAGATACGCGCCCCCGGCGAGGACGAGCGACGCCGGGTCCGCCACGTGGAACGCAGGCTCCCAGTAATACACTGTGTACTCATCCACGCCGTCATGCAGCAAATGCAGCTGATAAAATTGCAGGGTGTCATAACTCTCGTAGCCGAGATTCAGCGCGGTCGCCGTCATCATGCGGCTGAACAGCATGCCGGAGCAGGCGGCGAGCGCCTCCTCGTCGATGCGTCCGGTCTCCTCCGGCGTCTCTGTCGGCTCCACCGTCTCCGTCGGCTCCTCCGCCGCCGATTCGCGGTCCGTCAGGAACAGCACGCCCGCGGCGACCGCCGCCAGCAGGGCGAGCAGGATGAGCCAGAAGGCGGGTTTCCGGTAATTCAGCACGTTTTTCACACGCTCCTTTACACCGACCTCCCCGAACGCCAGCGGGCAGGCGAGCACCAGCCGCCGGTGGGCGCCGCAGTCGAGCAGCGCGAGGGAGTAAGCCTTGCGCCCGGCGAGATCGAGCTCGCGGACGACCCGTTCGTCGCAGGCGAGCTCAATGTCCCGGCAGAGCAGGACATAAGCCAGCCACATCAATGGGTTGAACCAGTAGACCGCGAGCAGCAGCCAGCCCAGCGGCTTCCACCAGTGGTCGCGCCGCGCGAGGTGCGCCCGCTCGTGGGCGAGCACGGGTGCGCGCTGCACCTCCGGCAGTCCGGAGGGCAGGTAAATTTTCGGCGCGAAAATGCCGAGAATGAAGGGCGTGTCCGCCGCGTCGCAGACATAAACGCCGGGCTCGACCGGCGCGGAAACGCGCATTTTCCGCCGCAGGCGCAGCCAGCTTACTCCCGCGTAAAGCAGAAGCAGCATCGCCCCGGCGAGCCAGACGCGGCTCAGCACCGGCACGAGGGCGCTGCCCACCGTCTCCGGCGCGGAAACGCCGTCCGCCGCCGTCACAACATAGTCCGCACCGCCGTCCGCCGCCGCGGGGGTCCGCCCGGCGACGACCGCCGCGTCATAGCCCGGCGCACCGGCATAAATGACGCGGCTATCCGGCGCATAGCGCTCCGTCCAGCGCTCCACAATCTCGCCGCCGCCGACCGCCTCCGGCACGGCGGAGACCGGGCTTTTCGCCACCGTCGGCAGCAGCAGCCGCAGCGCCACCGCCGCCCAGAGCAGACAGCGCGTCCACTTCGGCGCACGGCGCAGCGCCGCGCGCAGTACGAGCACCGCCGCGATCAGCAGCGCCGCCGCCATCGAGCGGCGCAGCAGCTCCAGAAATACCGCTTCCATCGCGTCACGCCTCCTCGATCATCCGCCGCAGCTCGTCCCGCTCGCGCTCGCTGAGCGCTCTCCCGCGCGTGAACGCCGCGAGAAACGCCGGGAGCGAGCCGGAAAAGCGCTCGTCCACGAACTGGCGGCTCGCCGCGGCGTAAAACTCCTCGCGCCCCAGCCGCGCCGTCACCACGCCGTCTTCGAGCCGGAACAGCCCCTTTTCGCAGAGGCGGTGCAGCACCGTGTAGGCGGTGGTCTTTTTCCAGCCGAGCTCCGCCGCGCCCAGCCGCGCCAGCTCCGCCGCCGTCACCGGCGCGCGCTCCCAGATCATATCCGCGAACCGCGCCTCCACAGCGCCCAATTGAATGTCCGACATGGGTGTCATCTCCTTTCTACATCGTGTAGAATCTGATGATATTCTACACGATGTAGAATCGCTTGTCAAGGGGAGCCTTTTAATTCGCAGCTTGCAGCATACACCCCACGCCTCCATGAAAACCTTGCGCCTTCCCGCGGCGTGTGGTAAAATGAGCACACAAACCACCATGGGAGGGCGGAGACTATGGAGCTGAAGCTCGATCTTTCAAAGGAATACGCGCTGGCGCTGGAGGGCGGCGGGGCGAAGGGGGCTTACCAGATCGGCGCGTGGCGCGCGCTGCGGGAGGCGGGCGTGCGCATCCGCGCGGTGAGCGGCTCGTCCGTCGGGGCGCTCAACGGCGCGATGATCGTTATGGGAGACGTGAAAAAAGCCGAGGAGGTCTGGGCGAACATCCGCTATTCGCAGGTGCTGGACGTCGACGACGATACGATGCACAATCTCTTAAACGGCAAGCTGCTGAAGCTGGACCTGCGCTCCGCGCTGGAGACCGTGCAGGACGTGGTGCGCAACCGCGGGCTGGACATCACGCCGCTCAGCAACTGGATCCGCGAGGTCGTGGACGAGCCGACGGTCCGCGCGTCGGATATGGAGCTTTATATCGTGACCTACTCGCTGGAGCAGCAGAAGGAACTGGAGCTGCGCGCCCGCGACATTCCGGAGGGGCAGCTCCACGAGATGCTGCTCGCGAGCTCCTACCTGCCGTTTTTCCATAACGAGCGCCTCGCGGGGAAATACGCCGACGGCGGCGTGCGCGACGTGCTGCCGCTGCATGTGCTGCTGGAAAACGGCTATAAGGACATCATCGCCCTGCGGCTTTACGGCATCGGGCTGGAGCGCCGGACGAAGATCCCGAAGGACGTCAAGCTCTATACCGTCGCGCCGACGGTGGAGCTCGGCGGCGTGCTGGACTTCAACGCGGCGCAGAGCCGCGCGAACCTCACCGCCGGTTATTTCGACGCGCAGCGTCTGCTCTACGGGCTGCGCGGGCGCGACTGGTATATCGACGCGCAGTGGGACGAGGAGCGCGCTTACGCCTATCTCGCCGCCCAGCTCCGGCGGTGCGCCGCTGCGGAGGGCAAAACGCCCACGCTGCGCGCGCTGCACGAAACGCTGCTGCCGCGCCTTGCCCGTGCACTGGACGAGCGCGAGGGCGATTACCGCGACCTTGCCCACGCCCTGCTGGAGTCCGCCGGCGCGGAGGCGGGACTGGAGCGCTGGCATATCTACACCGAGGACGCCCTCGCCGAAGCCCTCGGCGGCGATTTCGCGAGCGAGGCGCTCCGCAGCGCCGTAAAGCGCCCCGGCGCGCTGGCGCGGCTGAGAGGGAAGAAGTAAAAAAACGAGAGACCGCAAGGGACGCGGTCTCTCGTTTTTTCTTTATTCCTCGGTGCGGAAGGGCTTCCGGGGGGCGTAGGTCGTGTGGAGCAGATGGTGGGCTTTTTCGCTGCCGGGGGCGGCGAGGTGCTTTTCGTAGAGCTCGCGGACCTGCGCGTTGTTGTGGGACTGGCGGACGGTCTGGCGCTCGTCCTCGGAGTAGAGCGCGGCGGCGCGCTTGGCGCGGTAGGTGTCCAGAATGTCGATCTCCTCCTTCGGGAGGAAGACGTGGCGCACGATGGGCATGCCGCCGCCGTTGATGCAGCCGCCGGGGCAGCACATGATCTCGATAAAGTGATAGGGGCTCTCGCCGCTGCGGATCTCGTCGAGCAGGCGCTTTGCGTTCTTCATCCCGCTCGCGACCGCGACGCGCAGCTCCTGCCCGCCGAGGGTGAAGCTCGCCTCGCGGACGCCCTCGAAGCCGCGGACGGCGGTGAACTCCACGGGCTCATGCTCCTTGCCCTCCAGCACGAAGTAAGCCGTGCGCAGCGCCGCCTCCATAACGCCGCCGGTGACGCCGAAGATCACGCCCGCGCCGGAGGCGTCGCCCATCAGGTCGCGGTCAAATTCCTCGTCCGGCAGGCGGTTGAACACGATGCCGCTGCGCCGGATCATGCGGCTGAGCTCGCGCACGGTCAGCACGGCGTCCACGTCCGGATACCCGGCGTCGCTCCGGAGCTGGGGGCGCTCCTTCTCCGCTTTTTTGGCGGTGCAGGGCATGATGGACACGACGAAGATGTCCTTCGGGTCGATGCCCTTTTCCTCCGCGTAAACGCTCTTGAGCACCGCGCCCTGCATCTCGTGGGGGGACTTGCAGGTGGAGATATGCCCCAGCAGATCGGGGTACCACGTCTCCGCGTAGCTGACCCAGCCGGGGGAACAGCTCGTGATCATCGGGAGCGTGCCGCCGGTTTTGATGCGCTCTAAAAGCTCCGTCGCCTCCTCCATGATGGTGAGGTCCGCGGCGAAATCCGTGTCATAGACGCGGGCGAAGCCGAGGCGCTTGAGCGCCGCGACCATCTTGCCCGTGACGGGCGTGCCGATGGGGAGTTCGAACTCCTCGCCGAGCGCGGCGCGGACGGCGGGCGCGGTCTGGACCACGACGTGCTTGCCGGACGCCATGGCGAAGTCGACCTTATCGATCTCGGACTTCGGCATCAGCGCGCCGGTGGGGCAGACGCTGACGCACTGACCGCACATAAGGCAGGGCGCATCGGCGAGCGAGAGACCGCCCGCGGGACCGACCTTGGTGGAAAAGCCGCGGCCGGAGAAGCCGAGAATGCCGCCGCCGTGGGCGTTGCGGCAGCGGGCGATGCAGCGTCCGCAGAGAATGCACTTGCTCGTGTCGCGCACGATGGAGGGGGAGACGTCGTCATAAACCGGTTCGGTTCTGCCGCCGACAAAGCGACCCTCGCGCGCGCCGGTGATCTTGGCTGCCCAGAGCAGCTCGCAGCGGCCGTTTTTGTCGCACTGCTGGCAGTTCTGGGAGTGGTTGCTGAGCAGCAGCTCCACGCTCGCGCGGCGCGCGGCGACGGCGCGCGGGGAGGAGATGATGACCTCCATCCCTTCGCTCACGGGATAGACGCAGGAGGCGACGAGCCCGCGCGCGCCCTTGACCTCCACGAGGCAGACGCGGCAGGAGCCGGGGCTGCACTCGCCATGGTTGAACGAGCAGAGGGACGGGATCTCATAGCTGCAATAGCGCGCGGCCTCGAGGATGGTCATGCCCTCCTCAACCTGATAGTCCTTGCCCTCAATCTTGATGTTCACTTTACACATAACACGCTGCCCCCTTTCTCAGACCTTGCTGACCGCGCCGAAGCGGCAGGCGGCGAAGCACATACCGCAGCGGACGCACTTTGTCTCGTCGATCTCGAACGGCGTCTTGCCCGGAACGCCGCTGATCGCCTCAACCGGGCACTTGCGCGCGCAGAGCGAGCACTTTTCGCATTTCTCCGGGTCGATGTGATAGCTGATGAGGTCCTTACAGACCCCGGCGGGGCATTTTTTGTCCACAATGTGGGCGAGGTATTCGTCGCGGAAATGGCGGATGGTGGAGTTGATGGGATTTGCCGCCGTCTGACCGAGGGCGCAGAGGCTGTTTTCGCGGCACGCCTCGCTGATGTCGGCGAGCTCCTCGAAATCCTTCAGGCTGCCGGTTCCGGCGGTGATGCGGTTCAATATCTCCAGCATGCGGCGCGTGCCGATGCGGCAGGGGGTGCATTTGCCGCAGCTTTCGTCGCAGATGAAGCCCATATAAAACTTTGCGACGTCCACCATGCAGTTGTCCTCGTCCATGACGATGGCGCCGCCGGAGCCCATCATGGACCCCGCCGCGAGCATGCTGTCAAAGTCAATGGGCGTGTCGAGAAAATCGGGGGTGAGGCAGCCGCCGCTGGGTCCGCCGGTCTGGATGGCTTTGAAGGTTTTGCCGTGCTGCATGCCGCCGCCGATATCGAAGATGAGCTCGCGCAGCGTGACGCCCATGGGGATCTCCACGAGCCCGACGTTGTTGACCTTGCCGCCGAGACAGAAGACCTTGGTGCCGCGGCTTTTTTCGGTGCCGTACTGCGTGAAGGCTTCGACGCCCTCGCGCAGGATGTAGGGCACGGTCGCGAGCGTCTCGACGTTGTTCACAACCGTGGGGCAGCCCCAGAGACCCTCCACCGCCGGGAAGGGCGGGCGCGGACGCGGGGAGCCGCGCTGACCCATGATGGAGTTCAGCAGCGCCGTTTCCTCGCCGCAGACGAAGGCGCCCGCGCCGAGACGGATGTGGGCGCGGAAGGAAAAGCCGGTGCCGAGGATATTGTCGCCCAGCAGACCGAGCTCCTCCGCCTTTTCGATCGCCGCCGTAACGTGGGCAACCGCCATGGGATACTCCGCGCGGATGTAAAAATAGCCCTCGCTCGCGCCGATGGCGTAGCCCGCGATCGCCATGCCCTCGATGACGGCGAGCGGATTGTCCTCCAGAATGGAGCGGTCCATAAATGCGCCGGGGTCGCCCTCGTCGCCGTTGCAGACAACGTATTTCTGCCCCGCGGGCTGGTCAAAGGCAAACTGCCACTTCCGCCCGGTGGGGAAGCCGCCGCCGCCGCGTCCGCGCAGCCCGGAGTCCGCGATGCGCTTCACGACCTCCGCCGGCGTCATGGAAAGGGCGTTCATGAGCCCCTGATAACCGCCGCAGCCGAGCGCCTCCTCGATGCGCGTCGGGTCGATGACGCCGCAGCCGTGGAGCGCGATGCGCTTTTGCTTGCGGTAAAAGGCGATGTCCTCCATCTTGGGGATTTTCTCGCCCGTCCGCGGGTCCTGATACACGAGCCGCTGCACGACGCGGTGGCCCAGCAGGTCCTTCAGAACGATCTCCTCAATGTCGCCCGGCTTCACGAGCCGGTAGAGGACGTCCTCCGGGAAAATGCGGACGAAGGGTCCCTGAGAGCAGAGCCCGAAGCAGCCGACGGTGCGGATCGCGACAGAGTCCGTCAGGCCGTATTCCTCCAGATACTCTTCAAATTTTTCCTTCAGCTTCGGCGTTCCGCCGGCAACGCAGCCGGTGCCGCCGCAGAGCATGACGTAGCGCTTTCCGTCGCGTCCGTCAAATTTGGCGGCGAGCTCCGCCGTGTAGCGGTCGATGTCGCGGCGCAGCTCCTCACAGGAATGATACATCAGTTCGCCGCCTCCTTTCCGCGGTATTCCGCGATGATGTCCGCAAGGTCGCTGACCTTGACGCGGGCATAGATCTTTCCGTTGATGGTGACGGCGGGCGCCGCGGCGCAGGCGCCGATGCAGCGCAGGGAGTCGACGGTGAAAAGTCCGTCCTCCGTCGTGCCGCCCGGCTGGACGCCGAGGATCTCACAGAGCTGGTCCAAAAGCTGCTGCGCGCCCTTGACGTAGCACGCCGTGCCGAGGCAGCAGCCGATGACGTATTTGCCCTTCGGCTCGAGGGAGAAGAAGGAATAAAACGTCACGACGCCGTAGATCTCCGCCACGGAGATTCCCGTGCGCTCGCTCACGAGCTCCTGCACCTCGAGGGGAATGTAGCCGAACTCCTTCTGGATCTCGCTTAAGATCATGATCAGCGGCGTCGGTTCGTCGCGGAACCGGTCGCAGATCGCGCCGATCTTGTCGGCGGAAGCCTTGCTCAGATGTGCCATGCAGCGCGTTTCTCCTTTTGCTTGTTAA
>CALJDB010000228.1 GCA_938023775.1 uncultured Clostridia bacterium | reverse complement strand
ACATTCAGAGCATCATCGCCTTCACCGAGATCCTGCCGGACGGTCAGCGCTGCACCGCCGCGATCGTGCGCTATGCCGACGCGCTGGACGCGCGGAGCCTCGCGAAGGAGAGCTTCACCGTCGCCGGGCGGACCGTCACGGACGTTTACGCCGGCTTAAAGCCCGCGCGCGGCCACCGCGGCGGCGGAAACTACGCCGTCATTGAGCTGGACCCGGACGAGCCCGCGGCGGACACACTGACGCCCATCCCCGGAACGAACCGCGCCCGGCGCGGCGCGCTCACGCTCTCCGTGCGGCAGGTAAAGCCGCTGCGCAGCTGCTCCGGCGCGATCCTGTCCGCATGGGACGCGCCGCGGGAAAGCGACCGGGAAGTGAACGCCGTCGCGGACGAGTTTGAAAAGCTGACCTATCACGACGCGGAGACCGGTATCGACATGCCTTACCGCCTCTACACGCCCGACCTCGCCCCCGGCGAGCAGGCGGGGCTCATCCTCTATTTCCACGGCGGCTCCGAGATGGGCGACGACAACGAGATGCCCCTGCTGCGCACGCAGGGCGCGTCCTGCTGGGCGGAGCCGGAGCAGCAGGCAAAGCACCACTGCTTTATCCTCTCCCCGCAGTATCCCTTCCCGGAGCACAACTGGATCGATCCGGACACCTACGAGGCGGGCAAATACCTCCCCGTGGTCTATCGGCTCGTGCAGAGCTATGTGAAAAACTGCCCGATCGACACCGCGCGGCTCTACGCCTCCGGGATGTCCATGGGAGCCATGTGCTGCTGGCTCATCAATTACCGCTACCCGGATATGTTCGCCGCCATGCTCTGCACGGTCGGGCAGGGCGACTATGAGCGCGTCGGCGTGCTGAAGGATAAGCCCATCTGGGCGTGGAACGCCGAGAACGACGACAAGTCAGCCGAGGGGCTCGGCGAGATCATGAATAGCTTCGAGCTCGCCGGGGCGCGCGTCGTGCGCGAAACGTGCAGCGGCGCGGCGTCCATGGCGGAGCTGGAGGAATTTGCCCGCTGCTCGCTCGCAAAGCCGGGGCATATCCGCCACACCCAGTTCGCCGAGGGGACGCTCGGCGAGGAGTGGGCGCACTACGGCTGGAAGCAGGTCTACCCGAACCGCGTCGTGCGTGACTGGCTCCTCAGCCACCGCAACGCCGCTTACAGCGACCGCGAGGCGCCGACCGCCATCGCCCATGTGCTGACGCCGCAGCGGCTCCCGTTTGAAAAGCGCGTGCTTCAGGTCAGCGCCGGGAACCGCCACGCGCTCGTGCTGACGGACGAGGGTGTGTTCGGCTGGGGCAGCAACGTGAACGGACAGCTCGGCGTCTCCCCGGAGGCGCTGCGCGCCACGGCGGGGGAAGCCGTCTGCGTCTACGCCGGGGGCGACGCCGCGAAGGTCTGCGCCGGGAACAATTTTTCCGCCATCCTGCTGAAAAACGGCACGGTGCTCACCTGCGGTGACAACGCCAAGGGTCAGCTCGGACGCGGTAGGGCGGGCGTGTTCACGGGGCTTGCGCCCGTGGAGGGGCTCGACGAGGTGCAGGACGTCGCCTGCGGCACGAACGTGCTGCTCGCGCTGCGGCGCGACGGTACGGTCTGGACCTGCGGCGACAACAGCACCGGTCAGCTCTGCGACGGGACCTATCTGAAGCGCTTTGCCGCAAAGCCCGCCCTCTTTGCCGACGGCAGCGTGATGACCGGTGTCGCCGCGATCCGCGCCGGGATGCGCACTTGGTTTGCCCTGCGCGATGACGGCACGGTCTGGGGCGCGGGCAACGGCGAATACGGTCAGCGCGGCGACGGCACGGAGGGGCACGGTCCCGCGCCGAAGGCGCCCGGTCTCGTCCTCTGTCCGGGCGGCGCGCCGCTGACCGGCGCGGTTTCCATGGGCGCGGCGCGCTGCTGTTCCTTCGCTCTGATGGCGGACGGCACGGTCCGCGGCTGGGGTTGGAACCGCCACGGCGACCTCGGCATGGGCGACGACGTTTACCGCATCCTGCCCGAACCGGTCCCTGCGCTGCGCGATATCCGCGCCGTCGACTGCGGCATGAACCACTCCCTCGCGCTGGGCGGCGATGGCGGCGTCTGGAGCTGGGGCTTCAATCACGGAATGGGCGAGGGCGTCCTCGGCCACGGCGACGAGCGCGACCGCGCGCTGCCGGAGCGCATCGCCGCGCTGCCCCCCATCGCCGCGATCAGCGCCGGCTATAACTTCAGCCTCTTCCTCGCCACGGAGGGCAGCCTCTGGGGCTGCGGCTGCGCCAACCACGACCGCCTGCTCTCGCTGCAGGAAAACTGAAAAACGACAAACGCCGCCCGGATGCTCTCCATCCGGGCGGCGCTTTCCATGCTGTTTTACGCGAGCGTCTCTTTATACATTGCGAGGAAATTCCTCGCGTTTTCGCTGAGCTCCTCGTTTTTGAGGTAAGCGAGGGAGATATGGGTGCGGCAGGCGGGGGTGACGGGGACGGCGCGGACGAGATCGAGACTGCTCGCGGCGTTCAGCTGCTTGTCGAAGAGCAGCCCAACGCCCATACCGAGGCTGATGCAGTCGATGAGATGGCTCACGTTGTGGTCCCCCAGAATGACATGCGGTTCAAAGCCGGCGCGCATGCAGGCGTTGGAGATGATGTCGTATACAAGCGTCTCCTGCGAGAGCGTCAGGATGTCCTCGCCGCGCAAAGCGGAGAGCGGGAGCTGGTCGAGCGCCGCGATGGGGTGCTCCGCCGGGACGACCGCCATCAGCTCGTCGACCGCAAAGGGCAGGCGCGCCAGCTCATCCTCCGCGCCGGGGCGCTGCTCACGGATAAAGGCGAGCTCGCACTCGCGCATGCGCAGCTTGTCCGGCACGCTGGCGTTGTAGCTCGGCGAGACGAGGACGCTGCACTCCGGATAGCGCTGCCGGAACCGGCGCAGCACGTCCGTGATATGGTACATCGACATGGCGGGAATGGTCGAAATTTTCAGAACATCGTCCCGCTCGCGCTTTTCCGCGAGCAGGAGGTTATTGAACTGGCCGGAGAGCTCCAGAAACTGCTGGGCGTAAGGCACGAGCATTTTTCCGTAGCGGCTGAGCCGGACATAGCGCGTCGTCCGCTCGAAAAGCGGGACGCCCAGCTCGTTTTCCAGCGTCATGATATGGCGCGAGAGCGTCGGCTGCGACACGAACAGCAGCTCCGCCGCCTCCAGATAGTTCTCCGTCCGCGCAAGGATGAGAAATTCGCGCATCAGCCGGATATCCATCTCCTCGCCTCCCTTCCTGCGAAATATTATAGCAAAATCGCACAAAAGATGCAAGACGAAAGCGCAAGTGCCTTTTGACTTTTCCCTAATTTTATGCAGAAGCTTGATAAACGCCGGGGCAAAATGAATTGCCAAACGGCGGCGGCGCGGTTAAAATGGGAGCATAGAAAAATATGCTTCCCCCCCATTTTGAAACTACAGGAGGAATCTGAGATCATGACAGCTGCCGCTTATCAAGCCGCCTTCGTCCGCGTGGCGCCGCGCGTGCCCGGCGTGCTCTATGCCCCCGCCGTCCCCGGCGAAAAATCGCGCCTCGGCGTCATCGCCATGCACTGCGAGGCGGACTATCTGGACCACTCGATCGGTCCCGGTCTCGCGAAGCGCGGCTACACCGTGCTCTGCGCCAACACGCATGACGACGCAGACTCCGCCGCCTCCAAGATCCGCGACGTCGGCGCGGCGATGCGCTTTCTGCGCGCGCTGCCCGGCATCGAA
This sequence comes from uncultured Clostridia bacterium, assembly GCA_938023775.1. Taxonomy (GTDB): domain Bacteria; phylum Bacillota; class Clostridia; order Oscillospirales; family Oscillospiraceae; genus SVKR01. Next base: position 1,003 of record CALJDB010000228.1, on the reverse strand, counting down.
AAGGTCGTCGTCATGGGTCACAGCGGCGGCGCGACGCTGATGAGCGCGTATCAGGCGGTCGCGGAGCACGGACCGGCGGTGTTTCAGGGGCCGGAAAAGCTCATCCCGCTGCCCGCGGAGGGGATGGACGGTCTCATCCCGGCGGACGGCTTTCTTGGACTGGACTCCAACTGGGGCAACGGCGCGATGCGCCTGTTCGGGACGGACCCCGCCATTCTGGACGAGCAGAGCGGCGTGAAGATCGACCCCGCGCTGGACGCCTTCAGCCCCGCGAACGGCTGGACGCCGGAGGGCGCGCACTATTCCGACGAATTTCTCGCCCGCTGGTTCGAGGGCCAGCGCGCGCGGAACGAGCGCCTCATCGCCCACGCGCTGGACCGCCTCGCCGTGCTGAACGCCGGCAAGGGCTATTATCTGGACGACGAGCCGATGATCGTGCCCGCGGCGGTGCTGTTCGGACCGAACAACAAGCTCTTCCCGCAGGATGTCCGTCTGCTCTCCCGCACGGCGGAGCCGCAGAAGCTCATCCATAACGGCGGCACGGTGACGACCGAGGTCATCCATACGCTCCGCCGCCCGCGCCACCTTCAGAGCTGCGCGCCCTATCTCTTCCGCGGCGCGATGCACACCTCCGTCAAAAAATTCCTCGACTCCTGGGCGGTGCGCACGGAGGAGGGCTATCACTACGACGACCGCCGCACCTACGGCATCGACTTCCACTCCGCTTATACCTGCACGCCGGGCAATATCGCCCACGTCACGGTGCCGACCCTCATCCTCGGCATGAACGCGAGCTGGGAGTTTTCCGCCGTGGAGACCATCCTCCAAAACAGCGGCGCGGCGGACAAACAGTGCGGCTTCATCGAGGGCGCGGACCACGATTTTTACACCGACCACGCCGCCGAACGCTTCCCCGGCGAGTTCGGCGACACGACGGAGACCACCTACGACTACGTTGACAAGTGGCTGTCCGCCCCCGGCAGATTCTTCTGAAGCCGGAGCA
>CALJDB010000227.1 GCA_938023775.1 uncultured Clostridia bacterium | reverse complement strand
TAATATTCTCAGGTAAAATTGTAGTGTTATTCCCGAAAAATTTTGATGTTTTGATAAAACTTTTTTATAGTAGCCGGAGGACCGAGAATTTTTGAGAGGAAGAAGGGGGCTTTTTTCATGCTCAACGAGAGCAGCATCAACTGCTTTCTGTCGCTCGCGGAAACGCTGAGCTTTACGGAGAGCGCGCGGCGGCTTTATCTGACCCAGCAGGCGGTCAGCCGCAACATCATGCAGCTGGAGGCGGAGCTCGATCTGCCGCTTGTCAATCGCGACGGGCGGGTCATCACGCTGACGCCAGCAGGCGAGCGCTGCGCAGTGCTGTTTCGCGACATGAGCCGGCGCTTTACCGAAGGAATGGACGCCATCCGCCGCGAGATGGACACCGAGGTTCGCTCCGTGCGCGCGGGATTTCAGAATTTTCTCGACTTCGGCGCGGAGCTGTTCCACAGCAACGAGCTGTTCCGCCAGCGCTGCCCGGAGGCAATCTTAAAGGTCGAGCGCCACAGCCCCGGAACGCTGACGAAGCGGCTTTACTCCGGCGCGCTGGACCTCGCCGTAATGCACCGGCGCTATGCGCCGACGAACCCCGACTATGAGATCCGCGATCTCTTTACGGTGCATCTGAACATCCTCGTCTCCCCCAACCACCCGAACGTCAACGAGAGCGCGACCTATCTCGACTTCCGCACCCAGCCGTTCATCATCGACGTGTTCGAGGACGAGAGCGACGCGGCGCTCGAAGCCCGCGCCAAGCGCGAGATCGCGCTCATCGGCTTCGACCCCTCCGCGCTCATCACCGTCCCAAATCGCGACAGCGCTTACGTCACCGCCGAGATGAGCGACGGCGTGCTTTTAAGCTCCGACATCAGCCAGTCCCGCGGTCCCAGCCTGCTCCACTACCGCGTCGGCATCACGGACGCCGTCAGCTGCGTCTGGCGGAAAAAGGCGGCGAACGCCTCGGTGCAGTCGTATGTAAATATTCTTACAAAGGTGTTCGCCGGGGTGAAGTAAGCGCGTTTTTCGCGGC
>CALJDB010000226.1 GCA_938023775.1 uncultured Clostridia bacterium | reverse complement strand
AGACGGCTGAGGTACGCATCCGCGCGAGGATTTATGCGCTGCGGGATGAAAAATACCGGGAGTTCCACCTTGCGCTCATCCCGACGATGGACCCGGCGACGGTCGTCGGCGTGCGCTCTCCGGCGCTGCGCGTGCTCGCGAAGGAGCTGCGCGGCACAGCGGACGGCGCGGCGTTTCTGCGCTCGCTGCCCCACGGGCTCTATGAGGAGCGGAATCTGCACAGTATGCTCATCGCGATGGAGCGCGATTTCAACACCGCGCTCGAGCAACAGGAGGAATTTCTGCCCCATATCGACAACTGGGCGACCTGCGACCTGCCCGCGCCGCGTGTTTTTGCGCGTCACACGGCGGAACTGCTGCCGCATGTGCGCCGCTGGCTGCAAAGCGAGCACCCCTACACGGTGCGCTACGGCGTGAGGATGCTGATGGATTTTTATCTCGGCGAGGCGTTCACGCCGGAAAAGCCCGCGCTCGCCGCCGCCTGCGCCGGGCAGGGGGAGTATTACGTCGACATGGGGCTCGCATGGTATTTCGCCGAGGGCATGGCGAAGCAGCCTGCGGCGTTTCTCCCGTGGCTGGAGCAGAAGCGTCTGCGCCGCTGGACCCACAACAAGGCGATCCAGAAATCCTGCGAAAGCTACCGCGTCCCGGCGGAGACAAAGGCGTATCTGAAGACGCTTCATGTCAAAAATGATGCAACCGGGGCGTAAGATCAAAAGAAAAAACCGAGGATAACGATACGATGAGAAAAAAGATCGCAGCGCTGCTCATCGCGCTGCTGGCGCTCGCCGGCTGCGGCAGGGCGCGGACGCCGACGCCCTCCGTCGACCCCTACGAGGGGATGGTGCAGGTGGAGAGCGGCTACGGCGTCAAAATGTGGGTCAGGGAGCTGGAGGGCGTGCCCGTCAGCGGCTTTACGGCGGAGGATTTCGGCGAGGACGGAGCGTATCTCGGCACGGACTACCGCGTCACCCGCGGCATCGACGTCAGCGAGCATCAGGGCGAGATCGACTGGGAAGCCGTCGCGGCAAGCGGAGTTGAGTTTGCGATGATCCGCGCCGGCTACCGCGGCTACGGCGAGGCGGGAACGCTGCGGGAGGACCTTTTCTTTCAGGCAAACATGGACGGTGCGCTCGCAAACGGCATCGCCGTCGGCGTCTACTTCTTCTCGCAGGCACTGAACGCGGAGGAGGCGGTGGAGGAAGCCGCATTCCTGCTGGAGCTGCTGGAGCCTTACGGTCCCGGCGCGCTCGCGCTGCCGGTCTATTTCGACTGGGAGGACATCACCCACGACACCGCACGCACCAACGGACTGGACGGCGAGATCATCACGGACTGCGCCCTCGCCTTCACCGACGCGATGGAGGCTGCGGGCTACGCCGCCGGGGTCTACGCTTACCGTTATCTCGGCTATTTCCAGTATGACCTCACCCGCCTCGCCGGGCTCTCCCTCTGGATCGGCGCCGTCGGCGACTGGCCCGATTTTTATTACGCCCACGAGCTCTGGCAATACTCCATTGAGGGTGACCTTCCCGGCATAGATGGAAACGTGGACCTCGATCTGCGCTTTGAACGAATCGAGGCGGAGGGCGCGGAGGTTAGTTAGGCATAGGGGTGTTTTGCTCAGCACCGGTGAAAAAAGCGGCTTCCTGCCCAAACGGGAAGCCGCTTTTTTCACCCTTTGAGCCGCCGCAGGGCGGCTTGGAGGAGCAGGAGCTGGGCGGTCAAGATCCCGTAGCCGCCGAGGATGCCGGTCAGGAGGCGCCGGAGATTGGTGGATTCGGCGACGCCGAGGCGCTGGAGCAGCCAGTCGGCGAACATGACCGCCATGCCCGCCGCAGCGGCGCGCCAGCTCGCGCCGAGCAGGAAAAACGCCGGGACCGCAGGCAGATAGCCGAGCAGCACGCCTCGCGCAGCTCCTCGCTCCCGGCGAGCAGGGCTTTTTTTCGCGCTGCTCTGGCAAAGCTCGTAGATGACACCAAGCGGGATGGACACCCCCAAGATCACGGCACCCACCGGTGTCGCAAAAACAAGACCCACCATGATAAAGCCAGCCAGAATTTTGTAATACACCTTTCCGTTGATGCGGCGGAGAAAGCGCCGCTGCACTGCGTCGCCCTTTTCCTTCAGCCCGTCCAGCAGCTTCTGATACGCCGCCTCCGCCTCGCCCTGCCTGCGCAGCGCCGCGTTGTATGCCGCGTCAACCTTTTCCGGGTCGCGGTCCGCCTCCGGCAGGGCGGCGAGCTCCGCGCGGGAGCGCTCGTAGTACTCCGCGTTGTTTTTCTCGCGTTCGACCTGTTTCTTCCCTTCCCGGACGGAAAAGCGATTGCCGCAGTCGCGGCAGACCCAGAATTCCTCCGTAGTCGTCCCGCTGCCGCATGCACCGCAGAGCAGCCCAGCGAACCGAGCAGAAGATAGCCGAGACATAAGTCACCGGCGGAAAATCCCCCGCCGCTCGTCTTCGTTGCGTACTGCACGTTTTCCGAGCCGCATTTCGGACATTTCATATTTTACCCTCTCCTTGTTCCTTCAGGCATTTTTTCATATCTGTCAGTTATAATATACTATTTTCTCGTTCCTATCAAACTTCTTTTCGATTGGGTAACATAGAGGAAAGCCATGCAGGGAGGAGAGACAGGGCGCGTGAAGGACGTTTACAGTGCGAAATATCTTCAGCTCGGACTGAAGATCGCGTATTACCGAAAGCTGCGCGGGCTGACGCAGGAGGAGCTCGCCGAGCG
>CALJDB010000225.1 GCA_938023775.1 uncultured Clostridia bacterium | reverse complement strand
AATACAAGCAGTGGAACCGGGCGGCCAGTGCCCCTCAGGCGCGGGCCGCCATGGAGGCGGCGGGGGTGCCGCCCCTGGCGGCGCTGACCCTCTGCGCCCGCGGGCTGACCGACTTAGATGAGGCCAAGGCTCTGCTGTCCAGCGCAGAGGATCAGCTCTGCGACCCCGTACCAACCTGCGCGCGGCGTAAGGTGGTCCTGCTGATAGCGATAAAGAGAAATAAGCTCGGAATCGAAAGCTCTCTGCGTCGCAGGGAGTTTTTTCTTTTTTCACGAAAATTCTTTATTTTATCGGTAAAGCATGATAAAATGGTATCTTACAACAGAAAGGATCAAAAAATTAGCCATGAGTCTGAGAAAAAACCGCGTTTTCACCTCCGAGTCCGTCACGGAGGGACATCCCGATAAGATCTGCGACCAAATCAGCGACGCCGTGCTGGACGCCATTTTGGAAAAAGACCCCGCCGCACGCGTCGCCTGCGAGTGCTGCACCACGACGGGCATGGTGCTCGTGATGGGCGAGATCAGCACGAGCTGCTATGTGGACATCCCCGCCATCGTGCGCAAAACCGTCTGCGATATCGGCTATGATAAGCCCGAATACGGCTTCGACGGCAGCACCTGCGCCGTGCTCACGAGCATCGACGAGCAGAGCGGCGACATTGCCCTCGGCGTGGACCGCTCGCTGGAGGCGAAGGAGGGCAAGGCGGACGAGGGCGACACCGGCGCCGGAGATCAGGGCATGATGTTCGGCTTCGCCTGCGACGAAACGCCGGAGTATATGCCCGCGCCCATCGCCTTTGCCCACCGCCTGACCCGCCGCCTTGCCGAGGTGCGCAAGAACGGCACCTTCGACTGGCTGCGTCCGGACGGCAAGGCGCAGGTGACGGTCGAGTACGGTCCCGACGGCGCGGTGAAGCGCGTGGACACCGTCGTGGTCTCCACCCAGCACGCCGCGGACGTGGACCACGAGACGATCTGCCAGGGCATCCTGCGCGAGGTCATCCGCAAGGTCATCCCCGCCGAGCTGCTCGACGGCGAGACCCGCTATTTCATCAACCCGACCGGACGCTTCGTCATCGGCGGACCTGCGGGCGACTCCGGCTTGACCGGGCGCAAGATCATCGTCGACACTTACGGCGGCTACGCCTCCCATGGCGGCGGCGCGTTCTCCGGGAAGGACCCCACGAAGGTGGACCGCTCCGCGGCGTATATGGCGCGCTATATCGCGAAGAACATCGTCGCCGCCGGGCTCGCGAAGCGCTGCCAGATCGAGCTGGCTTACGCCATCGGCGTTGCCGAGCCGGTCAGCGTCATCGTGGACACGCAGGGCACCGGCGTCCTCTCCGACGACGAGCTGGACGACGTCATCACGGAAAACTTTGACCTCCGCCCCGCGAAGATCATCGAGCGCCTCGACCTGCGCCGCCCGATCTACCGCCAGTGCGCCGCTTACGGACACTTCGGCAGAGACGACATCGACGTCCCCTGGGAGAAGCTCGACGCAGCGGAAACGCTCAAAAAATACCTCATCAAGTAAGGAAAAGCTGAAAATATGCCGTTTGAAAATGACAGAGAGGACCTCATCGAGGGCCGCAATGCGGTGACGGAGGCGCTCCGCGCCGGCCGCAGCATCGACAAGATCTATATCGCGAAGGGCGAGGTAGACAAGACCCTCGGCCACATCGCGTCCAAGGCGCGCGATCAGGGCGTCGTCGTCGTGGAGACGGACCGCCGCAAGTTAGACGCGATGAGCGTCACCCACGCGCATCAGGGCGTCATCGCGCTCGCCGCCGTGCGCGAATACTGCTCCGTGGAGGATATCCTCGCCATCGCCGATGAGCGCGGCGAGCCGCCCTTCGTCATCCTCTGCGACGAGATCAGCGACCCGCACAACCTCGGCGCTATTTTGCGCACGGCGGAGTGCGCCGGCGCGCATGGCGTCATCATCCCGAAGCGCCGCAGCGCGGGACTCACCAGCATCGTGGACAAGACGAGCGCCGGTGCCGCCGAGCACATGGCGGTCGCGCGCGTGCCGAACTTGCCCGCCGCGATCCGCGAGCTCAAGGAGCGCGGGCTCTGGGTCTACGGCACCGCCGCGGACGCACCGAGCGGCATGTGGGACACGGATCTGACCGGTCCGCTCTGCCTTGTCATCGGCTCCGAGGGCGACGGCATGGGCCGCCTCGTTGCGGAAAACTGCGACTTTCTCCTCAGCATCCCCATGCGCGGCAAGGTGAGCTCCCTGAACGCCAGCGCCGCCGCCAGCGTCGTGATGTATGAGGTTTTAAGACAAAGAAGCAACTAAAAAAAGCCTCGCAGAGTTTGCGGCGCGCACGCCGCAAATAAATTCCGATCATTTTTCGGCGCGACACGCGCGTGCCGAAAAATACTCTGCGCGGAGCGAACGTGCGCGCGTTAGCGCGTGCGCTGAGCGGAGTGAATCTTTCTCATCCGAGAGCCCAGCGAAGCGGGTCTCGGATGACTATAGGGTGATTCGATGAACGAAAACAACAAGACCCACATATCCAGTGCGGAGGTCCAAGAGGAGTTTGACCTTGAGGACATCCTCGCCGAATACGCGGCGGAGCCGGAGGCTCCCCCAACGGCGGAGACGCTGGGGGAGCGCAGCCGGCGCATCGCGATGGAGACCATCGACGATCCCACCGGCGAGACCGGCGTGCGCCTCGGCGGTATCATTGACGATGCCGCAGCCGCCGCAGCCGCGGCGCAGCCCGCGCCGCAGCCAAAACCGGAGCCGGAGCCCGAAACGCTCACGCCGGAGGACGAGGCGGTCATCGACGCGCTCGCCGCGGAGGAGATCCGCGACAGCGCCGAGGGCGACGCTTACGCCGCACCGCTGGACGAGTCCGAGCCGCTGCCGCCGGAGGAGCCCAAGGCGCGCCGCGGCACGCCGCAGAAAAGCGCGCGGGAGCGCTTTCTGTCCCCGCTCGTGGCGCTGCTCGCGCTCGTCGCGATGCGCCGGGAGCGGCGCAGCACCGGCGAGCGCAACCGCCCCACCGCCGAGGCGGAGGATGCGGACGCGCCGGAGATGGAGCCGAAAAAAGCGGCGAAGCTCTACGGGGCGCAGATGGCGTCCCTGCGCCGCCGCGGGCGCATCGCCGCCGCGCTCACGCTCGTGATGATCTATCTCTCCTTCGCATGGTCCTCCGCCGCGCTGCCGCTGACCGGCGCGCTGAACGGGAATCTGCGCGTCGTGAGTCTGCTGCTGCTCGTGCTGGAGCTTAGCGTCTGCATCGTCGGGCTCGATATCTTCACCGGAGGGCTCGTCGGGATCGCCCGGCGCCGGATGGGACCGGAGTCGCTCGTCGCGGCGTCCTGCCTGCTGAGCCTGCTGGACGCCGTCGTGATGGCGGCGGCGAAGCCCGAAGGACTCGGCATCCCGCTGAGCGCCGTCAGCGCCGCGTCCATGACGGCGGCGATCTGGGGCGAATACTTCGGCTGCAAGGGACTGCGTACCGGCTTCCGCGTGCTTTCTGCGAGCAAAACGCTCTACACCGTCACCGGCGAGACCGGCATCACGCAGGACGACGTCGCCCTGCTCAAGTCCCGCCGCAGCGTCAAGGGCTTCATCCGCCGCAGCGAGGAGGCGGACGCGGGCGAGTATCTCTACAGCGTCTTGACGCCGATCCTGCTCGCCGCGTCGCTCATTCTGGGACTGCTTGCGAGCGTCGCGCATGGACACGCAAACGCCGTTGTCCACTGCATCTCCATGCTCTGCGCCGCCGCTGCTACCTTTTCCTGCACGCTCTGCTTCGCGCTGCCCTTCGCGGTCTCGGCGAAGAAGCTCTTCGCCTCCGGCGCGGCGATCGCCGGCTGGTCCGGTGTGCGCGACATCGGGCGCGCGCGCCACGTCGTCATTACAGATCAGGATATTTTCCCCCGCGGCACCGCGGAGATCAGCCGCGTCCGCATCCTGGAGGGCGCGTTCACCGACAAGGTCATCTCCTACACCGGCTCCGTCATCGCCGCGAGCGGCTGCGGGCTGGCTGCGCCCTTTTCCGAGCTCATCCGCCGCAACGGTTACACCATCAGCCGCGTGGAGGGCTTCGAGCCCCACGACGGCGGCGGCATGACCGCGGTCGTGAACGGCGAGACCGTCTGCGTCGGCAACACGGGCTTTATGAACCTCATGGGCATCCGACTGCCCCAAAAGCTCAGCACCCGCAGCAGCGTTTACACCGCCATCAACGGCGCGCTCGTCGGGATCTTTACCGTCGAGTATAAGCCCGTCAGCTCCGTGCAGGACGCGCTTGTGCTGCTGCTCCACTCGAAGTTAGAGCCCATCTTCGCCATCCGCGATTTCAACATTACGCCGATGATGATCAAGACCAAGTTCAAGATGCCGACGGACTCCTTCCGTTTCCCGGCTTACGCGGAGCGCTACCGCATCTCCGGCGCGGAGCCGGACAGCGCGAGCCGCGTTGCCGCTGTGCTGGCGCGCGAGGGCATGGGTCCGCTCGTGGACGCCGCGGAGCGCGGACGGCGCACCTATACCGGCGCGCGGGCGGCGGCGATCGTCTCCGCCGTCGGCAGCGTGTTCGGCGTGCTGCTGCTCTTCCTGCTTTGCTGGCTCGGCGCGTTCGAGAGCGCCTCGGCGAGCAATGTCCTGATCTTTATGCTCCTCTGGCTCCTGCCGCTCATTCTGGTGGTCTTCGGGCTG
>CALJDB010000224.1 GCA_938023775.1 uncultured Clostridia bacterium | reverse complement strand
AAAACCGTGGAGGAGTGCCGCCAGTTTTTCGACGATCTCTGCACGCTGACGGAGCTTCAGGCGATGGAGCAGCGCTTTCAGGTCGCCGTGCTGCTGCATCAGGGTCTCATTTATAACGATATCCTTGAGAAGACCGGCGCGTCGAGCGCCACGATCAGCCGCGTGAACCGCTCGCTGCAATACGGCGCGGACGGCTACGCCATCGTGTTCGACCGGCTCGGCATTGCCGGCGCGGAGGACGAATGAGCGCTTACGGTCCCCTCGCCGCGTCCTACGACGCGCTGACCGGCGACGTGCCCTACGGCGCGTTTGCCGGCGCTTACGCTGCCCTGCTCGACCCGGCGCGCCGCGGCGGGCTGACGCTGCTGGACCTCTGCTGCGGGACCGGGACGCTGACGCTGCTGCTCGCCGCGCGCGGCTACGAGATGATCGGCGTGGATGCCTCGCCCGACATGCTCGCCGTGGCGGAGGAGAAGGCGCTGGAAACGCGCTGCGCCGTGCCGCCGATGTTTCTCTGCCAGGAGGCGGGTGAGCTGGATCTTTACGGCACGGTAGACGGCGCGCTCTGCTCGCTCGACGGGATGAACTATCTCCCCCCGGAGGAGCTCCCGGAGCTGCTGCGCCGGCTGCATCTGTTCATCGCCCCCGGCGGCATTTTCGCCTTTGACTTCCACTCCCCCGCCCATCTGCGCGAGCTGGATGGCGGCACCTTCGTGGACGAGCGCGAGGACCTGCTCTGTCTCTGGCGCGGGGAATTTGACAAGGAGGAGAACGCCCTCGTCTACGGCATGGACATCTTCCGCCGCGAAGGCGCACTCTGGCGGCGCGAGGAGGAGGAGCACGTCGAATACGCCCACGAGCCGGAGTCGCTCCGCGCGCTGCTGGAGCAAAGCGGCTTTACGGACGTCCGCATCCTGACCGACGGCGTGCAGTCGGAGATGGGTCGGCTGTTCTGCACGGCGGTGAATCTGCCGCACTGAAAAGGAGAAAACGAGCATCATGGGAACCATTTATCGCGCCGTCGGCGGCGACGATTTTGTCAAGATCACGGTGATCGAGGCGCGGGACATCGCCGAGCGCGCCCGTGCGATCCATAACCTCACCCCCACGGCGAGCGCCGCGCTGGGAAGAACGCTCTGCGCCGCGAGCATGCTGGGCGATATGCTGAAGGAGGAAAACGGCTCCGTGACCGTCCGCATCAACGGCGGCGGTCCCATCGGCAGCCTCGTCGCGGTGAGCGACCACCTCGGCAATGTGCGCGGCTACGCGGAAAATCCCCGCTGCGACCTCCCGCTGCGGAGCGACGGCAAGCTGGACGTCGGCGGCGCGGTCGGGCGCGACGGGCTGCTGACCGTCAGCCGCGACCTCGGTCTGCGCGAGCCGTATATCGGCTCCGTGGAGCTCGTGAGCGGCGAGATTGCGGAGGACTTCACGCGCTATTTCGTCGAGAGCGAGCAGGTGCCTTCCGCCGCCGGGCTCGGCGTTTTGGTGGGCGCGGACCGCACGGTCCGCGCCGCGGGCGGCTTCCTCGTGCAGCTCATGCCCGGCGCGCCGGACGGGCTCATCGAAAAGCTGGAGGACAACATCTTTTATATGGACGCCCTCACGACGATCCTCGACGAGGACGGTCCGGAGACGGTGCTGGAGCAGGTGATGAAGGGCTTGGAGCCCCGCATCGTGGAGCAGCATCCGGCGGAGTACCGCTGCCCGTGCAGCCACGAGCGGCTGCGCGGCGCGCTCGCCACCATCGGGCGCGAGGCGCTGCTGGAGCTCGCCGCGGACGAGCGCGACATCGCTGTGGACTGCGAATTTTGCCGCAAACAGTACGTTTTCACGCCCGCAGAGCTCCGCAAGCTTGCCGACGAGGGCGCTGCGGACTGAAAAAACAAAAAAAGTGGAAATTACCGCTTGACAACTCGGGGCTGCTTTAGTATAATAACAAAGCGCTGTTTGATGAAGCGCGTCCCTTCGGAGGCGTAGCTCAGCCGGTTAGAGCACCTGCCTTACAAGCAGGGGGTCACTGGTTCGAGTCCAGTCGTCTCCACCAAAAGCAGCCCCAATATGCCTCGGTAGCTCAGTTGGTAGAGCAGC
>CALJDB010000223.1 GCA_938023775.1 uncultured Clostridia bacterium | reverse complement strand
AGGTCGTCCGCCTGCTGCGCGCCACGATGCTGAGCCTGAAGGAGCAGGAGTTCATCGAGGCATCCCGCGCCATCAACTGCTCCAATCTGCGCATCATGCTCTCCCACATCCTGCCGAACAGCCTCTCCCCTGTCATTGTCAGCTTCTCCGTCGGCGTCGGCATGAAGATCATGAATTCCGCCGGACTGAGCTTCCTCGGTCTCGGCATTCAGGACCCGATCCCGGAGTGGGGCGCTATGATCGCAGCCGGCCGCGCCCAGCTGCGCTATGCGCCGCACGCGGTGCTGTTCCCCGGCATTTTCGTCGCGCTGATCGTTCTGGCGTTCAACATCGTCGGCGACGGCCTGCGCGATTCGCTCGACCCCAAGCAGAGACGATAAGCGGAAGGAGGAAGCCTTTGTTATGACGGAAAACACCGAAAAGAAAGATAAGCTCCTCCTCTCCGTGCGCGACATCGTTGTCCGCTACGAGACGAAGGACGAGGTCGTGGAGGCGGTGAACGGCGTGTCCTTCGACCTCAATTACGGCGAGGCGATCGGTCTCGTTGGCGAGACGGGCGCGGGAAAAACGACCATCGCCCGCACCATCCTCCGCATTCTGCCGTCGCCGCCGGCGCGCTTCGTGAGCGGCGAGATTTGGTTCGACGGCAAGAAGCTCAACGAGGAAAACATGAAACATATCCGCGGCAAGCGGATCTCCATGGTCTTTCAGGACCCCATGACGGCGCTCAACCCCGTCAAGCGCGTCGGCTGGCAGATCGCCGAGGGCATCCGCTTCCACGAGGGGATCAGCAAAAAGGCAGCCGATGAGAAGGCGAAGGAAATGCTGGAGCTCGTCGGGATCTCCCGCGACCGCTTCCGCGAATACCCCCACCAGTTCTCCGGCGGCATGAAGCAGCGTGTGGTGCTCGCCATCGCGCTCGCGTGCAGCCCGGACCTGCTCATCGCCGACGAGCCCACCAGCGCGCTGGACGTCACCATTCAGGCGCAGGTGCTGGAGATGATCGAGGACCTTCAGCAGCGCAAGAACACCGCCATGATCCTCATCACCCACGACTTCGGCGTCGTCGCCAAGAGCTGCGACCGCGTCGGCATCGTCTACGCCGGCGAGATCGTCGAGTACGGCACGATCGAGCAGGTGCTGGAGCAGCCGATGCACCCCTACACCGTCGGTCTGCTGCGCGCCATCCCGAATATGACGACGGACGTTGACCGCCTGAGCCCCATTCTGGGCGCGCCGCCCGACCCCACGCGCCTGCCCCGCGGCTGCAAGTTCCAGCCCCGCTGCCCCCACGCGACGGAGCAATGCGCCGCGCCGGTCGCGACGCGGACGATGGCGGACGGTCATCAGTGCCGCTGCTGTCTCTACGAGGGCGTGGAAGCGCCCCAAAACGCCGAGGAGGTGGAGGCCTTATGAGTCAGGTGCTGCTGGAGGCGAAAAACCTAAAAAAATATTTCCAGACTCCGCGCGGCGAGCTGCACGCCGTGGACGACGTCTCCTTCACCATCGCGGAGGGCACGACGCTCGGCGTCGTCGGCGAGAGCGGCTGCGGCAAGAGCACGCTCGGCCGCACGCTCATCCACCTTCTGGAGAGCACGTCCGGCGAGATTCTCTACCGCGGCAAGGACATCACCCATGTCGACCGCCGCGAGCTCGCCAAGCTGCGCCACAAGATGCAGATCATCTTTCAGGACCCCAACTCCACGCTGGACCCGCGCAAGACCATTGAGAGCACCATCCGCGAGCCGATGAAGCTCTCCAAGCGCTACACGCGCGAGGAGATCAACGGCCGCGTGAACGAGCTGATGGAGCTTGTCGGCGTGGACCGCCGCATGCGCCGCGCCTATCCCCACGAGCTCGACGGCGGACGCCGCCAGCGCGTCGGCATTGCCCGCGCGCTCGCCATGAATCCGGAGTTCATCGTCTGCGACGAGCCGGTCAGCGCGCTGGACGTGTCCATTCAGGCGCAGATTCTGAATCTTTTGCAGGACCTTCAGGAAAAGCGCGGGCTGACCTATCTGTTCGTCACCCATGACATGTCCGTCGTGAAGCACCTCTCGGACAACATCTGCGTGATGTATCTGGGCCAGATCGCGGAGATCAGCCCGGCGAAGGAGATCTTCCGGCATCCGCTGCATCCTTACACCAAGATCCTGCTGAGCGCCATTCCGACGCTGGACCTGCACAATCAGACCCGGCGCATCATCACGAAAGGCGAGATCACCTCGCCCATCGACCCGAAGCCCGGCTGCCGCTTCGCCGCCCGCTGCGCCTTTTATGACCCGGCGCGCTGCGACTGCCCGCAGACCCTGCGCGAGCTCGCGCCCGGCCACTTCGCGTCCTGCTGCCGCGCCGAGGAGGTCAGCGAGCTGACCGTCCCGAACATTTAAAAACGAAAAAACGGAGATATAGGAGGAAACCACATTGAAAACACATGTTGCGATCGACCAAGAGCGGATCCAAACCGACGTCCTCGTCGTCGGCGGCGGTATGGCTGGCTGCTTCGCCGCGATCAAGGCGGCGGAAGCCGGCGCGCGCGTCATCCTCGCGGATAAGGGCAGCGTAGGCAAGGCGGGTCAGACGCCCCACTGCAACACCTTCGCCGCCTTCGACCCGGCGCGCCACGACATTGAGCAGTGGATGCAGGTGTGCAACACCACCGGCGACTATCTGAACGACCGCGACTGGTCCCGCATCGTTTACACCGAGTCCACCGACCGCTGGGCGGACCTCGTGGAATACGGCGCGTGGGTCTATCGCTGGGACCATAACGGCGTGCCTTACGAGTGCGTCGCCAAGGAGCCGGACAAGAACCCGATGGTCGTCATGCCGCTGAACCCCACCGGCATGGGTACCGTCCAGTTCCAGCAGTCCTACCGCTTCCCGCCGCGCAAGAACGCGCTGGTGCTGCGCAACGCGGCGCTGCGCGCGGGCGTGAAGATCATGGACCGCGTCACCATTCTGGAGCTGCTGAAGCAGGACGGCAAGGTCGTCGGCGCGGTCGGCATTTCCCCGGACAGCGAGAAGGCGATCGTCTTCGAGGCGGCGTCCGTCGTCCTCTGCTCCGGTCCCGCCGGGCTGAAGAGCCCCGGACTGCGCTGCATGAGCACCGGCGACTCCGACGCGATGGCTTACCGCGCCGGCTGCACCATCACGGGCAAGGAGTGGGAGGAGACCCACCCCGTCCGCTGCGACTTCCCGGCTTGGCCCTGGGCGGTCAAGGACCGCGACCGCCTTCGCACCTTTATGGGCGAGATCAAGCCCAACACCCCGACGCTCGACTGCGACGGCAAAAAGACCGGCATGCACTGGAGCCGCCTCGCCACCCACCATCTCGAAGCGTTCATGGCTTACGAGGGCAAATGCCCGGCGATCTGGGAGACCTGCACCGGCATGAGCGAGTTTCAGGATATGCACAAGAGCCCGAAGGGTTATCCGCGCAGCGAGTATGACGAGCGCCTCGCCAAGAGCGGCCGTCTGCGCATGGTCATGGGCCGCGCGCTGGGTCAGTCCGCCCACGTTGCCGACGGCGTATGGCCGATCAACAAGGACTGTGAGTCCGAGATCCCCGGCCTTTACGCCGCGGGCGACAGCCTCGGCGCACGCGCCTGCGGCGCGGAATACCCCGGTCAGGGCTTTGCGCTGGCTTACTGCTCCGTCACCGGCGCCCGCGCCGGCACCGCTGCGGCGAAGCACGCGCTCGCCGCGCAGGACGTCAGCGTGAACGAGGCGGAGATCGACCGCGCGGTGAACTATATCTTCGCGCCCTACGAGCGCGAGGGCGGCTTCACGGCGCAGTGGACCACCCAGCTGATGCAGGGCATGATCTTCCCCTACTTCGTCATCTTCGTCAAGAGCGAGGAGCGTCTCCAGCTCGCGCTCCAGCAGATCCTCTACGTCCGCAAGGAGATCATCCCGAAGCTCTACGCCAACGACTTCCACGAGCTGCGCCTCGTCCATGAGACGATCAACATGGCGCTGAACATGGAGATGAAGCTGCGCGCCTCCATCGAGCGCAAGGAGAGCCGCGGCGCCCACTTCCGCGAGGACTACCCGACCCGTATCGACCCCTACGGACTCAAGTGG
>CALJDB010000222.1 GCA_938023775.1 uncultured Clostridia bacterium | reverse complement strand
CACGACCGCAAGGCTTTCCTCGTCCGAAGTTTTCCCGAAAGCCGCATATTGTCCGTCCAGAAACGCGCAATCGGCAGAGCAGATGAAAAACTGACTGGACGCGCTGTCTTTGACGTTGGTGCGCGCCATCGAAATCACGCCTTCGCCGTGGTGCAGGTCGTTTTTCACGCCGTTTGAAGCAAATTCACCCTTTATCTGATATCCGGGACCGCCCATGCCTGTGCCTGTCGGATCGCCGCCCTGAATCATAAAGCCCTTGATGACGCGATGAAAGATAAGCCCGTCATAAAAGCCTTCCTTTGCCAGCTTTATGAAATTTTCCGTCGTGACAGGTGCTTTATCCTCATAGAGCTCGAGCGTCATCACGCCGCCGTCACCTACAAGGACACCAAGATCAACATCGTCGACACGCCGGGACATGCCGACTTCGGCGGCGAGGTCGAGCGCATCCTCAAGATGGTCAACGGCGTTATCCTGCTCGTGGATGCGGCGGAGGGACCGATGCCCCAGACCCGCTTTGTCCTCTCCCGCGCGCTGGAGCTGGGCCACCGCGTCATCGTGGTCGTCAACAAGATCGACCGTCCGGACCAGCGCATCCACGAGGTCGTGGACGAAGTGCTGGAGCTGCTGATGGACCTCGACGCGACGGATGAGCAGCTCGACAGCCCGATGCTCTTCTGCTCCGGCAGACAGGGCACGGCGAGCTACTCCCCCGATGTTCCCGGCACGGACCTCCAGCCGCTGTTCGACACCATTCTGGAGTATATCCCCGCCCCGGACGAGGACGAGAGCGCCCCGTTCCAGATGCTCGTCAGCTCCATCGACTATAACGAATACGTCGGCCGCATCGCCATCGGGCGCATTGAGCGCGGCGTCATTCACCAGAACGACGAGATCGAGGTCTGCAACTATCACGACCCCGACGCCGCGCCGACGCGCGCGAAGGCGGTCTCGCTCTACGAGTTCGACGGGCTCGCCCGCGTCCCCGTGATGGAGAGCACCGCCGGCAACATCATCGCGATGAGCGGCATCGGCGACGTGACCATCGGCGACACGATCTGCGCCCGCGGCACGGCGGAGCCGCTGCCCTTCGTGAAGATCTCCGCCCCGACGCTGGAGATGACCTTCTCCGTCAACGACAGCCCCTTCGCCGGGCGCGAGGGCAAGTTCGTCACCTCCCGCCAGATCCGCGAGCGCCTCATGCGCGAAACGCTGAAGGACGTGTCCCTGCGCGTCACGGAGACGGACAAGGAGACGGAGTTCAACGTCGCCGGCCGCGGCGAGATGAGCCTCTCCATCCTGATCGAGACCATGCGCCGCGAGGGGTATGAGTTCCAGGTCGGTCCCGCCCGCGTGCTTTACCAGACGATCGATGGAAAAAAGTGCGAGCCGATCGAGCGCGTCGTCGCGGACGTTCCGCAGGAATATGTCGGCGCCGTCATCGAAAAGCTCGGCAGCCGCAAGGGCGAGCTGCTGGAGATGACCCCGGTCGGCAGCCGCATGAAGCTGGAGCTGCTCGTTCCGAGCCGCGGACTGTTCGGCTACCGCAACGAGTTTCTGACCGACACGAAGGGCGAGGGCATCATGGCGAGCGTTTTCGATTCTTACGCCCCCTTCAAGGGCGACATCGCCCGCCGCAATACCGGCTCCCTCGTCGCGTGGGAAACGGGCGAGAGCGTCACTTACGGTCTCTTCTCCGCGCAGGAGCGCGGCGCGCTCTTCATCGGACCGGGCGTCCCGGTCTACGGCGGCATGGTCATCGGCGAGTGCCCGAAGCAGGAGGACATCACGCTCAACATCTGCAAGAAAAAGCAGCTCACGAATACCCGCGCCTCCGGCAGCGACGAGGCGCTGCGCCTCATCCCGCCGCGCCAGCTCTCGCTGGAGCAGTGCCTTGAGTTCCTCGCGGACGACGAGCTTCTGGAGGTCACGCCGAAGTCCCTGCGCCTGCGCAAGCGGATTTTGGACCACGACCGCCGCATGAAGAGCGTCTACGGCAAAAAGTGAGGAGATTTTTCGCAAAATCTCTTTACAAACGCCGCCGGGTGTGATAAATTGACATGGCTTGTGCCCGCAAACTCAGTTTCGGCGGCTCCTTTCTGCCCCGTCACTTGGTCTGCCGGGTAAAAGGATTATAAGAAAGGAAGTTTTGACACCATGATCACCAAAGAGCAGAAGAACACCGTT
>CALJDB010000221.1 GCA_938023775.1 uncultured Clostridia bacterium | reverse complement strand
GGGAAGCTTCAGCAGCGCATAGGCGGGCGTGCTGTAAATAAACGCGCGGCCGAGGGAGTAACCGACGACCATGATCACCGCGCCGACCGCAACGCCGACGCCGGAGGCGAGCACGGGGTGCTTCTTCCACGCGCGGTGGGCGATAAGCGAGATAACGACCGCCTGAAGCCCGTGGGTCACGAGCGAGACAAACATCGGCGTCGGATAAAAGAACAGGTCGCCCAGAAATGCGCCCACACCGCCGACAAGAAATGCGCCCAGCGGGTCGAGCAAGATCGCCGCCGTGCAGATGATAATGTCGTTCATATAAAGATGACCGCCGGGCACCGGCACGCCGAAGGAGCTCAGCGCCACGTTCATCGCCATAAAAACCGCCGTTGTGCAGAGCCAGAGGGCGGTGCGTCTTCCGTTTTTCTCTTTCATGGTGAAAAAACCTCCTTGCCTTTTTGACCGAGTCAGTATATACTGAAATCTGATAATATAAAATAGCCAGATTCGGAGAAAATGATATAGCCAGATGAATTATCAGATCGACCCGACGAACCGCCCCGCCTACCTCCAGCTCTACCGCCTGCTGCGGGACGACATCATCGCCGGCGTGCTGCCTTACGGAAGCCGCCTGCCCTCCAAGCGCCTGCTCGCGGAGGAGACGGGCGTCAGCACCGTCACCGTTGAGCACGCCTACGCCCTGCTCTGCGAGGAGGGCTACGCCGCCGCGCGCGAGCGAAGCGGCTTTTTCGTGCTGTTCCGCAGCGCGGACGGCTTCGCCGCGCCCGCCCCGGCTTATTCGCCCCCGCCGCGCCCCGCCGACGCGGAGATGCCGCTCCCCTTCCCGGCAACGACGCTCGCGCGCGCGATGCGCAAGGTGCTCGCCGAGCGCCCCGACGCGCTCGGCAAGAAGCCGCCGAACCCCGGCTGCACGGAGCTGCGCCGCGCCATCCAGGGCTACCTCGCGCGCAATCGCGGCATCCGCGCGGCGCTGGATCAGATCGTTGTCGGCTCCGGCGCGGAGGCGCTCTACCGCCTCATCATCGAGCTGCTGGGGCGCAGCCGGACTTACGCCATCGAGTCGCCCTCTTACGAAAAGCTCGAACAGCTCTACCGCGCCGCCGGCTGCGGTCTGGAGCTGCTGCCCCTCGCCGCCGACGGCATCGACTCCGGCGCCCTCGCCGCCTCGTGTGCGGACGTGCTGCACACAACGCCTTACCGCAGCTTCCCCAGCGGCGTCACCGCGACGGCGAGCAAGCGCCACGAATACATCCGCTGGGCGGCGCAGCCCGGCAGGGTCATCATCGAGTCGGATTACGGCTCGGAATTTTCCGTCGCGTCCCAGCCGATGGAGGCGCTCTACGTTCTCTCCGACCGTGAGAACGTCATCTACCTGAACACATTTTCCCGCACGATCTCCCCTGCCCTGCGCGCCGGGTATATGGTCCTG
Source organism: uncultured Clostridia bacterium (assembly GCA_938023775.1). Taxonomy (GTDB): domain Bacteria; phylum Bacillota; class Clostridia; order Oscillospirales; family Oscillospiraceae; genus SVKR01. The sequence continues at coordinate 638 of CALJDB010000221.1, read as the reverse complement.
CCGCCCCCACTCGCCGCGGCGTTCCGCGAAAAGCTCGGCTTCCTCTCCTGCACGGTCCCGACCTTCGACCAGCTCGTCTTAGCGGAGCTCCTGACCTCCGGTGCCTTCGAGCGCCAAATAAACCGAGCCCGCCGCGCCGCCCGCCGCGGTCTGGAGTGAAAAGAAAAAAAGTGCCGCTGCCCCGGCAGGGCAGCGGCGCTTGATTGTGCCGCGGCGCGGCATATCTTGAAAAAAAACACGCGCCCGAACTCACATTCGGGCGCGTTGGGTTTGGGTAATAGGCTGTGTCTGCTATCAGGCAACAGTCCAAGTCCCGTTATTATCCGTGGCTGTGCACCCCGCCGCGACATAGGCGCTCGGATCGCTGGAGAACGTGCCGCCGGTGATGAAGCCGGTTTTGTTCTCGCTGTAGACTGTACCGTTGAACTCGCCGCCGGTCACGGACAGCGTGATCTTCGCGATAGACTCTGCCGTGTTCTGAGACTGCTTGGTTGCCTGATAGAAGGCATAAGTACCGGAAATCTTGCCGCCGGAGATGGTCACGTTGATCGGAAGGTTAGTCGTATGCTGAACGACGGCAATACCGGCGCCGTCCGTCGTGGTGCCGCCAGCGTTGGCTACGCTGTTGAATTCACCGC
>CALJDB010000220.1 GCA_938023775.1 uncultured Clostridia bacterium | reverse complement strand
AGGACCTCCCCTCCTCGCCGAAATATATGGCTTGCCGCCGAGGAATGGACGATCCGCTGAGCGAAAAATACCCCATCATGCTCCTCACCTCCCACAGCCGCTACCGTATCCACTATGTCCACTGGATCAACCCGTGGCTGCGCAACCACGTCTACCGCCACCGCGTCTGGATCAACTCCATCGACGCGATGCACCGCGGCATCAGGGACAACGATATGATCCTCGTTTATAACGACCGCGGCAAGGTCGCCATGCCCGCTTACGTCACGAACCGCATCATGCCCGGCGTCGCCGTCATCCACCACGGCGGAAACTACGAGCCCGACGCGCAGGGCGTGGACCGCGGCGCGGCGGCAAACACGCTCATGGGCGGCGACTCCGACAGCAACTTCACGCCCGCGCGGAGCACGAATCTGGTCCAGATCGAAAAGCTGGAGGAGGGATCGAAATGACGCAATACGGATTTTTCATCGACACGAGCCGCTGCACCGGCTGCAACGCCTGCACGGTGTCCTGCAAGCAATACCGCAATATCGCGCCCGGTCCTGCAAAGCCCATCCGCGTTTACCAGTGGGAGACCGGCGCGTTCCCGAACATCGACGTGCGCGTGCTGCCCATCATGTGCTTCCACTGCGCCGAGCCGCGCTGTCTCGCCGCCTGCGAGCACGGCGCGATCTATAAGGAGGAGACCCACGGCGCCGTGCTCGTCGACGCGGAAAAATGCGCCGGGGACCGCAATTGCTACGAGGCGTGCCCCTACGGAACGCCCCAGTTCCTGAGCGACGCGCCGGGCGAAAAAATGCTCAAGTGCGACATGTGCATTGAGCGCCTCGCCGAGGGCAAAGCGCCGCTGTGCGTGCTGAGCTGCTCGCTGCGCGCGCTGGACTTCGGTCCGCTGGATGAGCTGCGCGAAAAATACGGCGACCGCGGCTGCTACATTGCGAAGGACGCGCCGCCCTGCCGCGCCGCCTGTCCCGCCGGTGTGGACATCGAGCGCTACATGGCGCTCGCCGCGGAGGGGCGCTATGACGAAGCGCTCGCCGTCGTCCGGGAGAAAACGGCGCTCGCCGCCGTGCTGGGCCGCGTCTGCACCCACCCCTGCGAGATCGACTGCTTCCGCGGTCGCTTCGACGACGCGCTCGCCGTGCGGGAGGTAAAGCGCTTCCTCGCCGACCGCGCGGAGACGCCGCTCCCCGCGCCCGCGGCGGAGACCGGGCGGCGCGTCGCCGTCGTCGGCTCCGGTCCCGCGGGGCTCAGCTGCGCCTACGCGCTGCGGCGGCGCGGTCACGGCGTCACGGTGTTCGAGCGCGACGCGCTCCCCGGCGGCATGATGCGCTACGGCATTCCCGCTTACCGTCTGCCGAAGGACGTGCTGGACCGCGAGATCGCGGCGCTTTCCGCGCTCGGCATCTGCTTTGAAACGAACCATCCCGTCCCGGACCTCGCGGAGCTGGCGGCGTTCGACGCCGTGTTCGTCGCCGCGGGCGCGGACACGGGCGCGCGCATCCGCGCCGAGGGCGGCGACAGCCGCGGCATTGAAACGGCGCTGGAGTTTCTCCGCCGCGTGAACGCCGGAGAGGCGGAGCCCATCGGCGTCCCCGTCGTCGTGGTCGGCGGCGGCAGCGTCGCCATGGACGCGGCGCGCAGCGCGCTGCGCCTCGGCGCGCCGGAGGTCCGCCTTATCTGCCCCGAACGCGAAAACGGCGCGGCGGGCGAACAGATGCCCGCGCAGGACGACGAGCTCGCCGAGGCGCGCGCCGAGGGCGTTTTGTTCCACGACGGTCACGGCGTCGCCCGCTTCACGGCGGAGAACGGCGCCGTCACCGGCGTCGACTGCGTGCGCTGTCTGCGCGTGCGCGACGCGGAGGGGCGCTATGCGCCGGAATACGCGCCGGAGGTCTCGCTGCACCTGCCCGCCGGGCTCGTGCTGCTCGCCATCGGTCAGCGCACGGGCACGCTGCCCGCCGGACTGCCGCGGACGGAGCGCGGCGAGGTCGCGATGGGGAGCGTTTACCAGACCGCCGACCCGCGCATTTTCGCCGGCGGCGACATGCTGACCGGCACGACGAACATCATCACCTGCGTCGCCGTCGGCAATGCGGCGGCGGAGTCCATCGACCGGTATTTCCGCGGCGAAGCCGTGGAGCGCTCCTACACGCCGCCGGACCGCGCCGTGCGCCGCCATATCGAAAAGCGCTCCGCGCCCGCGCCGATCCGCCCCGCGGCGGAGCGGGTCCGCGATTTCGGCGAGGTCAGCACCGGCTACACGGAGCCCCGCTGCCGCGAGCAGAGCGCCCGCTGTCTCCACTGCGGCGAGATGTGTCCCTCCGCCGTCATCCGCCGCGAGCAGCCCAAGCGCATGATCGTCCCATGGGACGCGCGCGAAGCGCTCAGCCTTTGGGCAAAGCGCCGCCCCGACTCCGGCGAGGCGCTCCCGGACGTCATCGAGAGCATCGACGAAGTGCTCGACCCGGCGAACGCGAACGGGTTTTTCCGAAACCGCCTCGTCCTGAAGCCGAAAACGGCGGAGGAAAAGCTCCTCTACACCATGGACGACGAATAAAGCACACGGCGATAGCCGCCCCCGGCTCCGGGGGCGGCTATTTTACATGGATTTTACAAAACCGCGCTTTTGCATTTTACCTCTGCGGGGTAAGCTAAAGCCGTAATCAGGAAAATCCGAAATGTAAAAAAAGGAGAAACACAAAATGAAAAAGCTTTTGAGTATGGCACTGGTCCTTGCGCTCTGCGCGGCGCTGCTCTGCGGCTGCGGCGGGACGAAGACAGGCGGCAGCGTTTCCACGGACGGCTCCACCTCGATGGAGAAGGTCATCGGCGCGCTGGGCGAGTCGTTTATGGCGGAAAACAAGGGCGTCACCTTCACCTATAACCCCACGGGCTCCGGCTCCGGCATTCAGGCGGTCAGCGAGGGCCGCTGCGACATCGGGCTTTCGAGCCGCGCGCTGAAGGACGCGGAGAAGGAATCCGGTCTGAAGGAGACCATTCTCGCCTATGACGGCATCGCGGTCATCGTGAACCCGGAGAACCCGGTCAGCGACCTCAGCATCGAGCAGATCGCCGCGATCTACACCGGCGAGATCACGAACTGGGCGGACGTCGGCGGCGCGGACGCGGAGATCGTCCTCATCGGCCGCGAGGCGGGCAGCGGCACGCGCGACGGCTTTGAGTCCATCACCGGCACGACCGACAAGTGCGCTTACCGGCAGGAGCTGACGAGCACCGGCGACGTCATCACCACCGTTGCCCAGAACCCGAACGCCATCGGCTACGCCTCCCTTGCCTCCGTCAAGGACAGTGTGAAGGCGCTCTCCGTCGGCGGCGTTACCCCGACCGAGGCGACGGTGAAGGACGGCAGCTACGCCATCCAGCGCCCCTTCGTGCTGGTCACGAAGGAAGGCACCGCCCTCTCCGACACGGCGCAGAAGTTCTTCGACTACGCCACCTCCTCCGCCGCCGCGGACATCATCGCCAAGGCCGGCGCGGTGAGCGCGGCATGAGCGCCCAAAAGAAAGCACTGGAACACGCCGGACCCGGCGTGTTCCAGTCTGCCGTAAACGCCCCGCGGAAAGGCGGGGCAAGGCTCTCCCAGCCGGGCGTTTGGCTGACCGGGTCCCGTCTGCTTGAAACCATTATTCATGCCATTTTCCTCGTGCTCGGTCTCGTGACGGTCGGCTGCGTGCTGCTCATCACGGTTTATCTTGTCATCTCCGGCATTCCGGCGATCCGGGAGATCGGGCTCACGAACTTCCTCTTCGGCGAGGTTTGGGACTCCACGAATTCCACGACCGGGGCGCAGTTCGGTATTCTGCCCTTCATCCTCACGAGCGTTTACGGCACCGCCGGGGCACTCCTGCTCGGCGTGCCCATCGGGTTTTTCACGGCGGTTTTTCTCGCAAAGGCGGCGCCGCCGCGGCTGCGCGTTGCGGTGGAAAACGCCATCAGCCTGCTCGCGGGCATTCCGAGCGTGGTTTACGGTCTCGTCGGCATGCTCGTGCTCGTGCCGGGCATCCGCAAGGTTTTCGGCGTGCCGGACGGCGCGAGCCTGCTCGCCGCCATACTGGTCCTCGCCGTGATGGTGCTGCCGAGCATCGTGAAGGTCTCCGTCACGGCGCTGGAGGCGGTGCCGCGCGAATATGAGGACGCCTCCCTCGCGCTCGGCGCAACGCCGACGGAGACTTATTTCCGCGTGTCCGTTCCGGCGGCGAAAAGCGGCATCGCCGCGGCGGTCGTGCTCGGCGTGGGCCGCGCCATCGGCGAAGCGATGGCCGTCATGATGGTATCCGGTAACGTATCCAACATGCCATCGCTGTTCCAGAGTGTCCGCTTCCTTACGACG
>CALJDB010000219.1 GCA_938023775.1 uncultured Clostridia bacterium | reverse complement strand
TGCACTTCCCCTGCCGGGGGCGCTCTCTGCCCAGAGACGTTCGCCGAGGGCGGCGGCGAGCTCGCTTGCGATGGCGAGACCGAGACCGCTGCCGTTTTCGTTGCCCTCCTGCGAGCCCATGTAAAAGCGGTCGAAGATATGCGGCAAATCCGCCGCGGCGATGCCGACGCCGTTGTCGCGCAGGGTGAGCACGGCTTTTTTCCGGCGGACGATAGCCTCAAGGCGCACCGCGCCGCCTTCGGGGACGAACTTCAGCGCGTTGTCCATCAGAACGCCGAGGATCTGGGACACGCACGCCGCGTCCGTGTGCAGCGTCGGCAGCGACGCCGCCTCCGGCGCGACCGTGAGCTCCACGCCGGCGCAGTCGAAGAGCAGGGCGTATTTCTCCAGCACCGGGTCGAGCAGCTCCTCGGCTGTGACGGCGGCGGGGTGGAAGGTCGCGGCGCGGCTCTGGAGCCGGGAGAGGGCGAGAATGTCGCGAATCATGTGGTCCTGCCGGTTGGCTTCCTTCAATATCATACCGCAGTAGAGCTTCTGCACGTTCCGGTCCGGCTCCACGCCCTCGCAGAGCGTCTCCGCGAGCGCCTTGATGGACGCGACGGGCGTCTTGAGCGCGTGGGTGACGTTCGCGACATAGCTGCGGCGCGTTGCCTCCAGCCGCGCTTTCTTGCGGCTGATGCTGAAATAAAGATAAACGCTCAGCCAGTAGAAAAGCGTGAAGCAGCAGACAAAGCCCATGATGGAGCCGGGGAGGTCGTATTGGATGACGGAGAAAAACGCCGCGCCGCCCGTGCGCACCGGCGCGCCGGTCACGATGGCGACGACGCGGCGGCCCTGCACGTCCAGCAGGCGCAGCCGCACGAGCTCTCCCCGCTCCCCGGAGAGCAGCATCGGCAGCCAGCCGGAGACGTCCACGGGCGGCAGCTCCGGGTTGCTCGTCGGCGGAACATAGCGCGTGAGCGCGCCGGCGGCGTCATAGAGCTGGACGTAGCGGCTCGGTCCGATGACGGCGGCGATGCGGTCAGTCTTTCCCTCCGCCGCCTCGTCCGCAATGGCGGCGGTCTGGGTGCGGAGATAGTCGAGCTTGCTGTGCAGCGGGAAATAGCCGACGGCGAAGGCGCCCGCGAGCAGACCGATCAGAAACGCCGCCGCGAGCAGCACGGCGAGCAGACCGCGGCGCTTCAAGGCTGCGCCTCCAGCACATAGCCGACGCCGTAGACCGAGCGGATGGCGTAATGCACGCCCTCTGCCATGATCTTCTGGCGGATGCGCTTGATGAGCGCGTCCACGACGCGCGTGTCGCCGAAATAATCGTAGCCCCACGCGACGTTCAGCAGATGCTCGCGCGTCAGCACCTCGCCGGCGTGGGCGACCATGGAGGCGAGGACCTCCAACTCCTTGTGGGTCAGGTCGACCTCCTGTCCGCGGATATACGCCTTGAACGATTCCGGCACGACGGTAAGCTCCGCGAGCGTGAGTCCACGGGGCTCCGCCGGGGCGCGGAGCCGCCGGAGCATCTTCTTGATACGCACCGTCACCTCCCGCGGGGAGAAGGGCTTCACGACATAATCGTCCGCGCCGAGCTCCAGTCCGAGCACGCGGTCCATTTCCTCGTCGCGCGCGGAGAGCATCAGGATCGGCGCGTCGCTTGTGCGGCGGATCTCCCGGCAGACGTCCAGCCCGTCCATGCCGGGGAGCATAATGTCCAGCACGACGAGGTCGATCCCGCCGCGGCGAAACAGATCGAGCGCCTCCTCGCCCGTGTGCGCCGCGCGCACGGCGATGCCCTCGGCGGCGAGAAAGCTGCCGAGGCTGCTGTGGATGGCGGGGTTATCGTCGCAGATGAGCACGGTGCAGGTCTCCATCGCGCGCCTCCTTCGTCTTTCTTCTTCTAGTGATTTTACCACGCGCATCGCACGCTTGGCAAGGGGCGCGCGGAAAATTGAAATCGTTTCACGCTTCTGTCTCAATTCTGCCCCAATTTCCTGGAGAACGCCTGATATACTGGAAGATGACCGGGAAATAAGCCGTGGAAACGCGGAGAACTGGTGAAATAAGACAAAAAGAAGGAGAAAACGAAATGAAACTTGCAAGACGGACGACAGCGCTCGTGCTCGCGCTGCTGCTCGTGCTGAGCTTCGGCGCGGCGGCGGCGGAGCCCGACGGTCTCGCCGGGCTTCCGGCGGGGACTTACACCTACACCGACGAGCTGACCGCGGACGGTCAGCTTTGCTTCGACTGGGCGGAAAAAACGCTCGCGTGGCGCGCAGACGGCAAAAGCGGCGCGATCGCGCTCAGCGGCGACGCGCTGGCGTTTTTCCAGAGCCTCTATCTCTCGGATGTGCCGGTCTACGACTGGCTCGCGAGCGCGCTGCGCTCCACGGAGGGCTATCAGGGCAATCTTGCCGGGAATGTGGAGCTGACGTTCGACGCCGGGAGCCGCCTTTCCCGGGTCAAGACGCTGAGCGGTCTCGTGCAGATGACCGCCGCGGTGACGGCGGAGCTCTGCGCCCCGCTGCTGACGGTGGACGGCGCGACGCGCGGCCAGCCGAATCTGCTCCATTCCTGCGTGACGCTCGTGGGCAGCGTCAACGGGCTTTTCCTGACCCGGCAGGGCAACGTCGTGCTCGATAACCTCGCGATCGGCGCGGACGCCGAGGGCGTCGGGCTGCGCGCGGACAAGATCGGCGGCGACACCTTCCTTGCCGGGACCGTCACGGTGGACGGCAAGGTGCTCTGGAACTGCCGCTATGCGAACATTCAGCCCGTCCATGCCGACGAGCCCGCGACGCTCCTGACGAACGGGCAGGACATCGTGATGGGCGGCATGAACATCGGCCGCGCGGGGCGCAGCCTCACGCTCAGCACCGGCGCGGGCGGCGGCGACATCATCATCGGTGCGGAGGTCACGGTGGACTACGGCCGCGGCAAGCCGCTGGAGGATCCGAGCAAGGGCGCGCTGCTGCTCAGTACCACGGGCGACCTGCTCGCCGGTGAGGGCAATGTCGTCATCGGCACGAACACTTACCGCCGCGTGACGATCGACACCGTCGGCAATATTCAGGGCGCGAACGTCACCGTCGCGCCGACGGACAACGGCAAGCCCACCGACGTTCAGGGCTCCATCGGCGACGTCACCGCCGCGGGAAAGCTCACGATCCGCACCGGCGTTCTGCCGAAGATCGGGCTGCTGCGAGCCGCGGAGATCGAGCGCGAGAGCGCCGAGCCGGAGGAGCAGCCGACAATCGATGCGCTGCCCACGCCCTCGCGCGTGCTCGTAAACGGCGAGGAGGCCGCTTTCGAGGCGTATAACATCGGCGGCAGCAACTTCTTCCGCCTGCGCGACCTTGCGATGGCGCTGAGCGGCACGGAAAAGCAGTTCGCCGTCTACTGGCAGGAGGGCGCGGCGAATATGATCATCACGCTGACGAGCGGCAGAGCCTACGAGCCGGTCGGCGGCGAGCTCGCCGTGGGCGACGGCACGGTCAAGGCGGCGCGCGTGAGCAGCCACACGGTCTATCTGGACGGCAGCCAGATCGCGCTGCAAAGCTACAACATCGGCGGCAGCAATTTCTTCCGCCTGCGCGACCTCGGCCGCGTGCTCGATTTCGGCGTTGGCTACGACGCGGAGACCGGCACGGTGTCTATCGACACGGCGAAGCGGTATGAATAAAAAGGAAAGGAAACGGAAACCATGAAAAAACTGACACGGCTTTTGTCCTTCGTGCTCGTGCTGGCGCTCGCGCTGAGCTTCAGCGTCTTCGCAGCGGAGGAAGCGGGCGCTCTCGCCGGGCTTCCGGCGGGGACCTATACCTATGTGGACGAGCTGACCGCGGACGGTCAGCTCCGTTACGACCGCGCGGCGAAGACGCTCGCGTGGCGCGCGGACGGCAAGAGCGGCTCTCTCGCGCTCAGCGGCGATGCGCTGGCGCTTTTTGAGGGGCTCTGGCTCTCCGACCGCCCCGTGACGGACTGGGTCGGCGGCGCGGCGAAGAACGTCGAGGGCTATGCCGGCGCGGTCGCCGGAGGCGTGGAGATCACTGTCTCGGAAAACGGAAAGCTCAGCGCCATCGCGGTCACGAACCCGGCAACGCGCGCGGTCGCGGTGCTCTCCGCCGCGCTCTGCGAGGAGCTGCTGACGGTCCGCGGCGTTACCCGCGGCAGACCGAATCTGCTCCAGTCCTGCATCACGCTCTGCGGCAGCGTCAACGGGCTTTATCTCACAAAGCAGGGCGACGTTGTGCTCGACGAGCTGATGATCGGCTGCGACGATAAGGGCGTCGGTCTGCGCGCGGATAAGATCGGCGGCGACACCTTTGTCGTCGGCACCGTGAAGGTGGACGGGACCGTGGAGTGGCATAACAAAATGGGCGTTCTGCTCCCGCTCGAAAGCCGCCCCGGCGTTCTTGAAACGAACGGGAAGGACATCACGGTCACGGGCGGCTCCAACCTCGGTCGCGTGGGGCGCGACCTGACGCTCTCCACCGGCGCGGGCGGCGGCGACATCCGCATCGGCGTGACGGTCTCGACGGACTCCACCCGCGGTGGTCTGACGCCCACTGCGGACACCAGCAAGGACGGGCTCACCGTCAACACCAGCGGCAGCCTTCTCGCCGGGGAGGGCGACGTCATCATCGGCACGAACACCGAAAAGGCGGTCATCCTCGATATGGTCGGCGACATCGTTGCGAACAACGTCACAATCCGCCCGACAAACCGCGGCGCGGCGGCGGACGTCACCGGCTCCATCGGCTCCGTCACGGCGCAGGGCAGCATCGACATCGCCGTCGGCTCCGTCAACTCCGGCGCGAGCGAGGGCGGCACGAACGCCTCACAGGGCTTCACGGTCTGGACCGGCGGCGGGCGCGGCAGAGTCATCGGCGACCTGACGGCGAAGACCGGCAGCGTCTCGCTCACAGCCGGCGAGGTGAACGGCACGGTCGGCGCGATCACCGCGGCGGGCAGCGCCTCGGTCCGCGCAGCGAGCGTCCTCGCCGTCGGCGAAATCACGGCGGAGACCGTGGAGCGTGATTACGCGATCGGCACCGTTCCCTGCGCGCGCAGCAGCGCCGCCGTCACGCTGGACGGCGCGGCGGTCTCCCTCGCGGCTTATAACATCGACGGCAGCAATTATTTCCGCCTGCGCGACATAGCCGCGGCGCTCAGCGGCACGGCAAAGCAGTTCGCCGTGGCGTATGACGCCGAGACGAACACCGCCGCGCTCACCGCCGGTGCGCCCTACGCTGCGGCAGGGGAGACCGCCCCCGGCGCGGAGACGGCATGCTATGTCAGCGCGGTCCGCGTGACGCTGGGCGGCGCGGAGATCGCAGCCGGCGCCTATCTCATCGGCGGCGAGAACTATTTCCGCCTGCGCGACATCGCCTCGGCGCTCGACTTCGCCGTGAAAGCGAAGATCGGAAGAGCGTCG
>CALJDB010000218.1 GCA_938023775.1 uncultured Clostridia bacterium | reverse complement strand
AAGGTCGCGCTCGCGACGCGCCGAAGGCGCTAGTCCTTTAGGGCGGACGCGAAACAAATTAAATTATAGCGCCCGCAGGCGCGTTCAATATTACCCCCAAAAAAGAAGACCCCGCCCAAAGCACCGGGCGGGATCAAAACAGGACCAAGCTCAATTCACCATCGCATAGCGCAGCGTCAGCGCGTCCATGGCGACGGCGGCGCACCAGCCGTTGTCGAGGGCGGATAGGCAGCGGCTGGGGGAGAGATAGATCGTCGCGCCGGAGGCGTGCTTCGTGACCTTCGCGTCGCCGCGGATGGCGGCGGTGACAACGGGATCGTTCACGGTGCCGACGCGCTCGCCGGCGAGCTTTTTGAGGCTCGTCACCTCGCTGCCGGCTCGGACGGCGACGACGATGTCGCTCTGCATAAATTCCACGCCGGTCTCAAATTTGCTCGCCTTGAGCCCCGTCGGGTCAAAGCCGAGCGCGCAGTCGATGTTGCCGCTCGCGAGCTGGGCGTCCACCTCGTCGGGACCGATGGGTTGGAGCTGGACCGCCCAGCCGAGCAGCTCGCCGACCGCGGCGGCGATGTCGCAGCTGAGTCCCCGCAGCGCGCCGTTTTCCGTGTAAGCGAGCGGGCGCAGCTCCTGCGCGACGCCGACGAGGAGTGTCCGCCCGGCGAGCGTCTCGTCCATCTCCAGCGCGGCGAGCGCATTGGCGTCGCCGGAGAGCGTGATGCGGTTTTCGCCGAGCCACTGGTTCGAGAGCGCGGCGAGCGCGCCGGAGGCGGCGAGGGCTTCCATCGCGGCGTTTATAAAGGGCGCGGCGCGGTCGCCTGCGCGGGTGATGACGCAGTAGCGCTTTGTGCCGATGGTCGCGAGCGTGCGGAAGGCGTCCGGGTCCTTCTTGCCGCAGCCGGCGAGCGAGAGGACCAGCAGCGCCAGCGCCAGAAGGAGCGCGGTAAGGCGTTTTCTTCTCATCACGGCACCATGTGGACGTTCAGGTGGTTATAGGTCATCTCCACGCCGAACTTCCTGAAGCTCTCGCGGATCTGCTCGTTCATGCCGTACATCACGTCCCAGTAGTCCTCCGCGCGGCACCATACGCGCACGGTGTAGCAGATGGAGCTGTCCTTATACGCCTTGATGCCGACGAAGGGCGCGGGCTCGCTGAGCGCCTTGTCCACAGCGGCGGCGGCGTCCAGCGCGGCGGCGCGGACCGTCGCGGTCTCGGCGTCGTAGCTCGCCTCATAGTCGAGGTCGACGCGGCGCAGCGGCTCGCGGCTGTGGTTCGTGAGCGTCGCGCCCGTGACGGTGCTGTTCGGGATGGAGAGCACCTGCTTGTCATAGGTGTAGATGACGGTGTAAAAAAGCCCGATGCGCTGCACGACGCCGATCGAGGAGCCGACGGCGATGTAGTCCCCCTCCCCGAAGGGGCGGGTGAAGAGCAGCGTGATGCCGGAGAAGAGATTCGCCAGAATATTCTGGAGCGCGAGCGAAAGCGCGAGTCCGGCGACGGAGATGACCGCCACCATGCTCGCCATCGGAATGCCGAGCGCGCCCGCGGTGATGACCGCGGCGAAGATCCAGAGCACGACGCGCGCGGCGTTTTTGATGAAATCGCGCAGGGTCTTGTCCAGCCTGTGGGATTTATCCAGCGCCGTTTCGATGAGACGCATCAGAATGCGGATCGCCACGAGGCAGAGCACAAACACGAGCGCCGCGCCGAGCAGGCTGGAAATGCCGGCGAGCCCGATGCTCGCAAAAAATGCGTTGATGGAGTTAAACATAAAAGGCTCCTTTTGCTGCGTTAAGTCAGCGGCGCGATGCCGAGCAGGGACTGGATGAGCGAGCGGACGTAAGCGAGGGCGCCGTCGACGGCGTCCGTCGGAATCGCCTCCGTCACGCGGCGGAGGTTCGCGCCGGTCATAAAGCCGACGCCGGCGAGCACCGCGCCCGCGACGAGCGCGATGACGGCGATGAGCGCCACGATCTTCCAAGCCTTGGTCATACGGCAGCCACCTCCTCCGTGCAGACCTTTTTGCCGAGCCCGAACACGACCCTGCCGATCCAGAGCCAGCCAAGCTCCAGACTCAGCCACACGCCGAACCACGCGACGACGAGCCCCGCGGCGCAGGCGGCGAGCCCGCCGCCGATCACGACCAGCATGTCGGAGATGAGCCGCAGCGTTCCGAGCGCCGCGAGCGCCATCTTCACCGCGTAAAACGCCGCGCCCGCGCCCGCCGCGATAAACGGGATGCCGAGGCAGATGAGCGCGACGGCGACCGGCAGCCCGATCACGACCCCGCCGGCGCACCACGCCGCGGTCGCGCCCGGCTTCCAGCGCAGATGCGGACCCGCGGGCTCCTCCTCCGGGGCGGGCGCGGGAATCTCGACCGCCTCGACGGTGAGCTCCGCCGGAGCGGGGGCGTTTTCGTCAAAGTCGGCGAGCGTCTGCTCCAGCTCCGCCGCCGGGTCCGGCGCGGGACGCGCCGGCGGGGGGGAGGGCACATAGTCCTGCGCCAGCACGAACGCAACGCGCGTCGGCGTCCCGAGCGACTCGATCAGCGCGTCAACGTCCTCCGCCTCGTCAAAGCGCGCGGCATAGCGCGCCATGGCGTCCTGCCGGTCCCACGAGGACATA
>CALJDB010000217.1 GCA_938023775.1 uncultured Clostridia bacterium | reverse complement strand
CTCGCCGCCGGACAGGCTTGAAACGGTCTTGAATACGTCCTCGCCCTCGAACAGATACGCGCCCAGCCGGTCGCGTGCGGTCTGTACAGTGCAGTTTTTTTCATAGAGCATCGTGTCAAGCAGCGTCCGCTCGGGGTGGGCAAAGTGGATGATCTGCGGCAGGTAGGCCCACTTGACCGTGGGGCCGAATTTGATGCGGCCCGCGCCTGCCTCCTCGCCGAGGAGAATTTTGAGGAAGGTGGACTTGCCGGTGCCGTTGTCGCCGAGCAGGGCAATGCGCTCGCCGCCCGCGACCTGCAGCTCAACGTCAGAAAACAGCGTCCGTCCGTCATACGCCTTGCCGAGCCCCTTGACGGACAGGACTTCGTCGCCGAAGAAGTCCCGCTGGGCAAATTTTGCCCGCATGGTCTTGTCCTGCGTGGGCCGGTCGGTCTTTTCGATGCGCTCCATCCGGTGCTGGATGGACATGGCGCGGCGGTAGAGCGTGCGGTTGTTGATGCCCCAGCCCTTCATGCGCTCGAGCGTGAAGCCCAGCTGGGCGAGCTTGGCCTGCTCCTTTTCGTATTGCTTGAGCTGCAGCTCAAAGCGCGCCTGCTTTTCCTGCACGTAGAACGAGTAGTTGCCGGAATAGAACTCCGCCTTGCCGTCGTGCAGCTCCACGATGCGCGTGACGACGCGGTCGAGGAAATAGCGGTCGTGGGAGATGGTCAGGACGGTCCCCTTGAATTTTTCAATATAGCCCTCGAGCCATTCCACCGCGTGCATATCGAGGTGGTTCGTCGGCTCGTCGAGCAGCAGGATGTCCGTGTCCTCCAAGATAAGCCGCGCGAGGTTGACGCGCGTTTTTTCGCCGCCGGAGAGCTGGCTGAAAAGCCGCGCGCGCATCGCCGCGGGAATTTCGAGCCCGTTCGCCACGCGGTCGCGCTCAAAATCGACGTCGTAGCCGCCGAGCCGCTCGAAATCGGCGTTCAAGCGGTCATACTCCCGCATCGTCTCCGGCGAGGAGTCCTCCGCCATGCGCTCGGCAAGCGCGGCGAGGCGCTCGCCGATGGCGTAAACGCGCGCGTGGGCGGTCTTGAGCACGTCCTCGGTCGTGTAATGCTCCGGATAGACGGGAATTTGGGAGATAAGTCCCAGCCGCTTCCCGGAGGCGACGGACACCGTGCCCTCGTCATAGCCGATCTCGCCGGAGAGGATGCGGAACATGGTCGTCTTGCCGCAGCCGTTGCGGCCTAAAATGCCGACATGCTCGCCGGACTGGATGTCGAACGAGAGACCGTTTAGGATGTTCACCCCGTCGTCATAAGCCTTGACGAGGTCCTTGATCGAAATGTCTACCATATCTTTCTAAGCTCCAAGTGCTTTGATTTATTTGGCAACCGCCGCCTGTAAAACGGTGTTCGCCACCGGGCCAGCGTTCGCGAGCCCGCCGCCCGCGCCCTCGATGACCACGACGAAGGCGTAAGGGTGCGCCTCGTCGTCCAGAAAGCCGGTGAACCATGCGTGTGACGTGCCGTCGCCCTGCTCGGCGGTGCCGGATTTGGCGCAGAGGTTCAGATTCGGGAAATTCCAGGTGCCGTAGACCGCGGCGACGTTATAGTGCATCATGCTCTTCAGCGCGTCTGCGGTGTCGGCGGAGAGCAGGCGCGTTTTGCCGCCGCTCTCGCCGAGCAGGACCGTCGGCTCGTGCGCCGTGCCCCCGTTCGCAACGGCGCAGACATAGCGCAGCAGCGCGATGGGGGAGACGAGGTCCGTGGACTGCCCGATGCCGGACCACGCGAGGGCGGGTGAGCCGTCCGGTGCGGCGTCGAAGCTGCCCGCTGCGGTGGCGATGCCGCTGACGGAAAGCTGCTCCGTGAAGCCGAGCTTGTCCGCGTATTTTTTCAGCGTATCGCCGCCGAGCTCCAGACCAAGCTCCGCGAAGGCGCAGTTGCAGGAGTTCGCGAGCGCCTGCTCGACGGTCTGCTGCCCATGGACACCGGAGCAGTTGAGCACGCTGCCGTCTACCGTGACGGAGCCGGAGCAGAAAAACGTCCGCTCATAGAGGTCGCCGATGTTTTCGAGCGCCGCCGCCGTGGTGACGAGCTTGAACACGCTGCCGGGGACATACGCCGCGCCGAGCGCGCGGTTGATGTAAACGCTGTCGTAGTATGGGTTCGCGCTGTCGAAGCCGACGGCGGGGTCATAGCTCGGAGAGCTCGTCATGCAGAGAATTTCGCCCGTTGTGTAGTCGGCTAAAAGCACCGCGCCGCGTCTGCCCGCGAGGGCTTGATAAGCCGTGGCGCAGAGGGGGGCGTCGATCGTGAGCTGCACCTCGCCGCCGCCGGTGGAGACGCCGGTGACGGGGTTATAGCCGGAGAGCCGACCCGAAAACTGGCGCAGCGCGCCGGTGCCGATATTGCCCTCCGCGTCGCCGACGGCGTGGAGACAGGCGGTGCGGACGAGCGCGTCGCCGGCGAAGATGCGCTTGCCGTCGTCCGTGCCCGCGAGCTCCAGCCCTGTGCGGTCCGTGACCGTTCCGGCGATGAGCATGCCATTTTTGAAGATGCTCTGGTTCGCCGAATAGCTCACCCACTCCCCGCTGTGGCGCGCGAAGCGCACAACATAGACCGTGAGCCCCAGCAGCACGGCGGCGGCGACGATCAGGGCGGAAAACGCCCGGCGTGTCAGCTTTTTCATGCCTCCGGCACCTCCTCTTCCGCGTTGCCTTCATCGGGCTCGTCGTCCGTTCCGCCGCGCTCGCTGTAAGCCCAGTCGAGCGCCTGTCGGCGCGCGCTGCGCTTCACGAAGGCACTCGCCGCTGGGCGCGTGTCCGCCGCCTTGATGAATGCCAGCAGTGCCCAGCAGGAGATGAGGCTGCTGCCGCCGCGCGAGACGAAGGGGAAGGTCACGCCCGTGAAGGGCAGAATGTCCGTGCTGCCGAAGATGTTCAGCGCCATCTGCACGGTCATCATCACCGCCGCGGCGCAGGCGGCGATGACGTAATAGGCGCTGCGCCCCCGCGCGGCGGTGCGCACGGCGAAAAATGCTGCGGCGACGATCGCGAGCGCGGCGCAGAGCGCCGTGATGAGCCCTAACTCCTCGCAGAGCAGGCAGAACACCATGTCCGTGTCCGCCGCGAAGATCGTGTGCAGCCAGCCGCGGCCCGCGCCGACGCCGGTCAGTCCGCCGCTCGCGGCGGCGGAGAGGGCGCGCGTCTGCTGCCAGCCCGCGCCGTAGGGGTCTTCCCAGACGTGACCCCACGCGGCGAAGCGCTGGGCGATATAGGGCTTCACCGTCAGCACGAGGAAGCCCGCGAGCGCCGCGCCCGCCACGGCGAGAAACACCGTTGCGAAGCTGCCGGAGCGCATAAACGAGATGACGAGGAAGGTCAGGAAAAACACGAGCGCCGTTCCGAAGTCGCCCATCAGCGCGAGCGCGCCGACGCAGACGGCGGAGAAGGCGATGAAGAAAAACAGGTTCCGCCGCCGGAACAGCCTGTCCAGCGACGCCGCACCGACGAAAACGTACATGACCTTCACAAATTCCGAGGGCTGGAGCGTAAAGCCGCCGAAGCTCAGCCAGTTCGCCGCGCCGTTTCGCACGTCGCCCGCGGCGACGTTGAGCGCCAGCAGCCCCAGCGCCGCGACCGCGAGGGGCCAGCGCAGCGCCACGGTGCGCCGCAGGTCGCGCAGCCACCAGCCGAGCAGAAGATAGACGAAAAAGCCCGCGAGCAGCAGAATGATCTGCTTCACCATCTCGTCCGGCGCGGACGAAGCCGTTACCGCAGCGCCGAGGGTGCAGAGGAAAAACGCAAGCGTCTCCACCTCAAAGCCGCGGCGGTCCGCCGCGCGCAGGATGAGGTAGCAGCACCACTCCATCGCCATCAGAACGCCGAAGCCGAGCACGGCGGTGAGCAGCTGCTCGCCGGACAAAACGGCGGTGTATTGCAGGGCGAGCAGCGCCTGAAATACGGTCAGCAGCAATAGCGTCGCGCCCTGACTGATGTTCTGACCCGGCTTTTCGCGCCGCTGCTCGTCGAGCGCGCGCTGCTCCTCCGTGAGATCGTGGAAGGTGAGCGCCTCGGGACCGAAAAACAGCGTGTCGCCGTCGGCGACGGAGAGCCCCGCGCCCTCGTCGCGCAGCGCGCCGTTGCCGGTCTCGCCCGTGCCGCTGAGGTCGCGCAGACGCCAGCCGCCGCGGTCCGTGCGCTCGATCGCCGCGTGGACGCGGGCAACCTCCGGGCGGTTCAGGACGACGTCGCAGCTCCGGCTTCTGCCGACGATGCACTCCCAGTGCTTCAGCGCCGCGCGCGTGCCGTCCGCGCCTTCGAGATATGCCCAGATCTCCGGCTCATAGCGCTCGGAGAGCATGCTGCGCACGCAGCGCAGCAGCAGCCAGAGCGCAAGCGCCGGAAGCGCCCAGCGCGCCACGGTCATAATAATGTCAAGGGCAGCGTCCATGGGCGGCTCCTTTTCTTAAAATGTCTGAGCTTATATTATATCAGAGTTGTATCAAAATTACAATCCGTGGTTCGCTGCGCTTTTTCGGTTGAAATCTCGCGGCATTGGGTGTAGAATGGGGAAAAATCCCGCCTTGGGAGGAAGAGAGAAAGTTATGAAGATCATCATCATCGGCGGCGGGCGCGTCGGCTTTGCCATCGCCTCGCAGCTCACGGGGGAGGGGCACGACATCACGGTCGTGGACCGCAAGAGTACGGTTGCCGACCGCATCGGCGACCGGCTCGACTGCATGGCGCTCTGCGGCTCCGGCTCCAGCGCTGCGCTGCTTCAGGAGGCGGGCGTCGAGAAAAGCGACCTGCTCATCGCCTGCACGGGCGAGGACGAGCTCAATCTTCTCTGCTGCATGTTCGCGAAAAAGCTCGGCTGCGCGAGCGCCATCGCCCGTGTGCGGACACCGGAATATGCCGGGCAGATGTATCTCCTGCGCGAGGACCTCGGACTTTCCATGACCATCAACCCGGAGCAGACCGCCGCGAGCGAGCTGTTCCGCCTGCTGGAGATCCCCGGCGTGCTCCGGCGCGACAGCTTCGCGAAGGGGCGCGTGGAGATCGTGGAGATCGTCCCCCAGCCGGGCAGCATCATGGACGGCACCCAGCTGATGGACCTCCAGAAAAAGATCAAGTGCCGCGCCCTTGTCGGCGCGGTCCAGCGCGGAACGGAGACCATCATCCCGGACGGGCGCTTCACCATTCAGGCGGGGGACAAGGTCTATGTCTGCGCCCCGGCGACGGAGATCGTCCGCATCCTGCGCGCCGTCGGCGAATACCGCCGCCGTGCCCGCAACGTGATGCTCATCGGCGGCAGCCGCGTGGCGAGCTATCTCATCCAGATGCTGCTGAAGGCGGACGCCAGGGTCAAGCTCATCGAGCTCGACCCGAAAAAGGCGGCGGACCTCGCCGAGCGGTTCCCGGAGGCGAGCGTCGTCTGCGCCGACGGCAGCCGCGAGGAGGTGCTGCGCGAGGAGGGCGCGGCGGAGATGGACGCCATCGCGGTGCTGACGAATCTGGACGAGGAAAACCTCATCCTCGCCATGTATGCCGCGGCGCTCGGCGTGCCGCAGGTGCTCGCGAAGGTGGACCACACGGACTTCGGCAGTCTGATCACCGACCCGCGCATCCGCCTCATCAGCCCGAAATCCCTGACCGCGGACGCCATCGTGCGCGACGTGCGCGCGATGCAGAACAGCGGCGGCAGCTCCGTCGTGACGCTCCACCACATCGCCACCGGCAACGCCGACGCGCTGGAGTTCAACGTAACGGACTCCTGCGCCCACCTCGGCGTGATGCTGCGCGACGTGCGCTTGAAGCCCAACACCCTCATCGGCTGCATCAACCGCCGCGGCAAGGTCATCATCCCCGGCGGCGCGGACACGCTCGAAGCGGGGGACACCGTCGTTGTCATCACCGGCAGCAACCGCGTGATTTTAGACTTGAACGACATCTTTGACGAGGGCGTCTGAGGGGGTAAGGCATGAATTACCGCATGATCTTCAGCATCCTCGGAAAGGTGCTCTGCGTGGAGGCGGCGTTTATGCTGCCCGCGCTCGTCATCTCGCTCTGCTGCGGCGAACGCGCCGCCGTGTTCGGCTTTGCGCTGACGGTGCTGCTCCTCGCCGCGCTCGGCGTGCCGCTCGCGCTGCTGCGCGTGAAGCGCAAGGAAATCTTCGCCCGCGACGGGCTCGTGACGGTCGGGCTCGTGTGGCTGACGGTCTCGCTGCTCGGCGCGCTGCCGTTTTTCTTCAGCCGCACCATTCCGAGCTATATCGACGCCCTGTTTGAGACCGCCTCCGGCTTCACCACGACGGGCGCGACGATCCTGACCGAGATCGCCTCGCTGCCGCGCGGCATCCTCTATTGGCGCAGCTTCACCCACTGGCTCGGCGGTATGGGCGTGCTCGTGTTCCTGCTCATTCTGAGTCCCTTCGGACAGGGCTCCGGCGGCGAGGCGATGCACCTGCTCCGCGCGGAGAGCCCCGGCGTCAAGATCGCGAAGCTCGTGCCGCGCATGCGGCGCAGCACCGGGATTTTGTACCTCATCTATGTCGGGCTCACGGTCATCATGTTCTTGTTCCTGATCGCCGGAAAAATGCCGGTGTTCGACTCCGTGTGCATGGCGCTCGGCGTCGCCGGAACGGGCGGCTTCAGCGTCCTGAACGACTCTGCTGCGTCGTATTCGCCCTATTGCCAGTGGGTCATCACGGCGTTTATGCTGCTCTTCGGCGTAAACTTCAACATCTATTTCCTCCTGCTCCTGCGCGAGGCAAAGCGCGCGCTGCGCAACGAGGAGCTGCGCATTTACGGCGCGATCGTCGTCGCAGCTACGGCGGTCATCACCGTGAATCTGCTTGGAACCTTTGCCACCATTGGCGAAACGGTGCGCCACGCGGCGTTTCAGGTCGCGGCGGTTATGAGCACAACCGGGCTTACCACCGTGGACTTCAACAAATGGCCGGAGCTCAGCAAAACGATCCTCGTACTGCTGATGTTCTGCGGCGCCTGCGCGGGCAGCACCGCCGGCGGACTCAAGGTGGTGCGCGTTGCGATGCTGTTCAAATCCGCGCTGCGCTCCATCCGCAAGGTGATGCGCCCGAACGCCGTCAGCCTGATGCGCATGGACGGCG
>CALJDB010000216.1 GCA_938023775.1 uncultured Clostridia bacterium | reverse complement strand
ACGTTCCCTCCGCGCAGAGAATTTTTCGGCACGCACGTGTCGCGCCGAAAAATGAATTGGAATCTATTCGCGGCGTGCGCGCCGCGAACTTAAGCGAGGCTCATTTTCTTTTGCGCATTTTTTGCGTGTTTCGGGAAAAACTACCGGAAAACGCAAAGGATGGCTGAAAGTATGGCGATCTATCTCGGAAAACAGACGGCCGCGCCGGAGCGGCGGGTCGGTGTGGTCTGCGCCGCGTCCGTCGTCGGACGCAAGGAGGGCGAGGGGCCGCTCGGCGCGCGCTTCGACCGCGTGAGCGAGGACTCCTATTTCGGCAAAAAGAGCTGGGAGAGCGCGGAGAGCGAGATGCTGCGCCAGTGCGTCGCGCTTGCGTGTGAAAAGGGCGGCTGGGCGCCGGAGAGCCTGCGCTGGCTGCTCGCCGGCGACCTCCAGAGCCAGTGCACCGGCTCCGCCTTCGCCCTGCGGGACGCGGGAGCGCCCTATCTGGGGCTCTACGGCGCGTGCTCCACGATGGGGGAGGCGCTGGGGCTCGGCGTGCTGCTTGTGGACGGCGGGGCGGAGCGCGTCTGCGCCGCGACCTGCTCCCACTTCTGCTCCGCGGAGCGCCAGTTCCGTACGCCGCTGGAATACGGCAGCCAGCGCGCGCCGACGGCGCAGTGGACCGCAACGGCGGCAGGGGCGGCACTGCTCGCCCCGACGGGCGGGCGCGTGCGCATCACCCACGTCACGACCGGGCGCATCGTGGACGCCGGGGTCACGGACGCCGCCAACATGGGCGCTGCGATGGCGCCCGCGGCGCTCGATACGCTGGCGGCGCACTTCGCCGACACGGGGCGAAGTCCGGACGACTACGACGCGGTCATCACCGGCGACCTCGGCGCGGTGGGCCACGCTCTGCTGCGCGAGATCGCGGCGGGGGAGGGGCTGCGCTTCGGCAGGGTGTTCACGGACTGCGGCATGCTGCTCTATAACGCCGCAGAGCAGGACGTCCACGCCGGCGGGAGCGGCTGCGGGTGCAGCGCGAGCGTGTTCGCGGCGCATATCCTGCGCTGCATGGAGGACGGGCTCTGGCGGCGCGTGCTCTTCGCGCCGACGGGGGCGCTGCTCTCCGCCGTCAGCACCTTGCAGGGGGAGAGTATCCCCGGCATCTGCCACGCCGTGGCGCTCGAAGCGGAGG
Organism: uncultured Clostridia bacterium; assembly: GCA_938023775.1. GTDB lineage: Bacteria > Bacillota > Clostridia > Oscillospirales > Oscillospiraceae > SVKR01. The sequence continues at coordinate 437 of CALJDB010000216.1, read as the reverse complement.
TGAACTGAATATGGAAATTCTGCTGCCTTACCTGAAATGCTTCCTCGTCGGCGGCGCGCTCTGCGCCATCGGTCAGCTGCTCATCGACAAGACCGCGCTGACGCCGGCGCGCATCCTGACGAGCTACGTCGTCGCAGGCGTCGTCCTTGGCGCACTGGGGGTCTACCAGCCGCTGCTGGACTTCGCCGGTGCGGGCGCGAGCGTGCCGCTCACGGGCTTCGGCAACACGCTCGCGAAGGGCGTCCGCGAGGCGGTCGCCGAGCGCGGCATCCTCGGCGCGTTCACCGGAGGCTTCACCTCCTCCGCCGCCGGGATCTGCGCCGCGCTCGTGTTCGGCTACCTCGCCGCGCTGATTTTTAAGCCGAAGGAGAAATAAAACGCCCTTTGGAACGCCTGTTTCGGACCCTCTCCGTCCTCGCAGTGCTCGGACACCTCTC
>CALJDB010000215.1 GCA_938023775.1 uncultured Clostridia bacterium | reverse complement strand
CAATTTTCTGCGCGCGCAAACTTGCCAAAAAGACGGCGGCTTCGGCGGCGCGCTTTGGGCAGGCAGCCGAAAGTTTCGGGAGTGCGCGCGATTTTGCTTGTGCTTTTTCCTCCTTAGACATATAATTAAAGTGCAATTGCAGACCCCTAAAAATTGCAAAAACGTTTGAGGTGAACACATGAGCCAGAAGACCATCGAAAAGGTGCTCGTCGCCAACCGCGGCGAGATCGCAATCCGCATTTTCCGCGCCTGCTATGACCTCGGTCTGCACACGGTGGCGATGTACTCCGCGGAGGACATCAACAGCCTGTTCCGCATCCGCGCCGACGAGGCGTATCTCACCGGCGAGGGCAAGTCGCCGCTGGGCGCTTATCTGGACATTCCCGGCATCATCGATCTTGCGAAGCGCCGCGGCGTTTCCGCCATCCACCCGGGCTACGGCTTTTTGTCCGAGAACCCGGCGTTCGCCCGCGCCTGCGAGGAAAACGGCATCATCTTCATCGGTCCGCCGAGCGACGTGCTCGCCAAGATGGGCGACAAGCTCGCGGCAAAGGCGATTGCAAAGGAGTGCGCCGTGCCCACAATCCCCGGCTGCACCGAGCCGCTGCGCGACGCGGACGAGGCGCTGGAGAAGGCGGTTTCTTACGGCTTTCCCATCATCCTGAAGGCAGCCGCCGGCGGCGGCGGGCGCGGCATGCGCCGCTGCGACACGCCGGAGGAGGTCAAGCCCGCTTATGAGCTCGTCCACTCCGAGGCGGAGAAGAGCTTCGGCTGCGGCGACATTTTCATCGAAAAATACCTCGTGGAGCCCAAGCACATCGAGGTCCAGATCCTCGCCGACGAATACGGCAACGTCTACCACCTCGGCGAGCGCGACTGCTCGCTCCAGCGCCGCTACCAGAAGGTCGTCGAGTTCGCCCCCGCGTGGAGCGTTCCGCAGGCGACGATCGAGGCGCTGCGCGCCGACGCGGTCAAGATCGCGAGGGCGGTCGGCTATGTCAGCGCCGGCACGGTGGAGTTCCTCGTCGACCGCGACGGGCGCCACTATTTCATCGAGATGAACCCCCGCATTCAGGTCGAGCACACCGTCACCGAGATGGTCACGGGCATCGACATCGTCCGCGCCCAGATCCTCATCGCCGAGGGCAAGGCGCTCGACTATCCGGAGATCGGGCTGTCCAGCCAGGACGACCTGCGCATCAACGGCTTCGCCATCCAGTGCCGCGTCACGACGGAGGACCCGAGCAACAACTTCGCGCCCGACAACGGCAAGATCACGGCTTACCGCACCGGCGGCGGCTTCGGCGTCCGGCTCGACGGCGGCAACGCCACGACCGGCACGATCATCAGCCCGTACTATGACTCCCTGCTCGTCAAGGTCACGAGCTGGGACTGCACCTTCCAGGCGACCTGCCGCAAGGCGATCCGCGCCCTCAACGAGGTCCACGTCCGCGGCGTCAAGACCAACATTCCCTTCGTGACGAACATCCTGCACCACCCGGCGTTCGTCGCCGGCAAGTGCCACACGAAGTTCATCGACGAAACGCCGGAGCTCTTCGAAATCGCGGACTCCCGCGACCGCGCGACCCGCGTTTTGAAGTATATCGCCGCGATCCAGGTCGCGAACCCGGATGCGGAGCGCCACCAGTACGACACGCCGCGCTTCCCGCAGGCAAAGGCGCCGCTCGGTCCCGGACTGAAGCAGCTGCTGGACGAACAGGGACCCGAAGCCGTGCGCGACTGGGTGCTGGGTCAGAAAAAGCTGCTCATCACGGACACCACGATGCGCGACGCGCATCAGAGCCTGCTCTCCACCCGCATGCGCTCGCGCGACATGCTCAAGGGCGCGGACGGCACCGCCGACATCCTGCGCGACTGCTTCTCGCTCGAAATGTGGGGCGGCGCGACCTTCGACGTCGCTTACCGCTTCCTGCATGAGTCCCCGTGGGAGCGCCTCGACAAGCTGCGGCAGCATATCCCCAACATCCCGTTCCAGATGCTCCTGCGCGGCAGCAACCTCGTCGGCTATGCAAACTTCCCGGACAACGTTGTCCGCGCCTTCGTGCGCGAGAGCGCGCGCAGCGGCATCGACGTGTTCCGCGTGTTCGACTCGCTCAACTGGATCCCCGGCATGGAGATCGCAATGGACGAGGTGTTGAACGAGGGCAAGCTGCTCGAAGCCACCATGTGCTACACGGGCGACATTCTCGACCCGAAGCGCGACCGCTATACGCTCGATTATTACATCAAGCTCGCCAAGGAGCTGGAGCATCGCGGCGCGCACCTGCTCTGCATCAAGGATATGTCCGGCCTGCTGAAGCCCTACGCGGCGAAAAAGCTCGTCAGCACGCTCAAGCAGGAGATCGGCATCCCCATCCATCTCCACACCCACGACACCACCGGCAACCAGGTCGCCGCCTGCCTTATGGCGGCGGAGGCGGGCGTCGACATCGTCGACTGCGCCGTGGCGAGCATGTCCGGGCTCACGAGCCAGCCGAGCATGGACGCCGTCGTCGCCGCCCTTCAGGGCACCGAGCGCGACACGGGGCTCGACCTCCGGCGTGTGCAGGAGCTCAGCAACTACTACGCGGACGTCCGCCTGCGCTACGAAAGCTTCGACAAGGGACTCAAAACTACGACGACGGACATTTACCGCTTCGAGATCCCCGGCGGCCAGTACACGAACCTCCAGCCGCAGGTCGCGTCCCTCGGCCTTGGCGCGCGCTTCGACGAGGTCAAGGAGATGTACAAGACCGTGAACGACATGCTGGGCGACCTTGTGAAGGTCACGCCGAGCAGCAAGGTCGTCGGCGACCTCGCGATCTTCATGGTGCAGAACGACCTCACGCCGGAGAACATTCTGGAAAAGGGCAGGACCCTCGCCTTCCCGGACAGCGTCGTCAGCTACTTCAAGGGCATGATGGGCCAGCCGGCCTGGGGCTTCCAGCCCGAAGGACTTCAGGAGGTCGTGCTCAAGGGCGAAAAGCCCATCACCTGCCGCCCCGGCGAGCTGCTTGAGCCCGTCGACTTCGACGCCGTGGAGCAGGAGATGCGCTCTTTTATGGGCAGCGACCTCATCAATATGCGCGCCATGCTCGCTTACTGCCTGTTCCCGAAGGTGTATAAGGACTACCGCGAGCACCGCAAGGAGTATGGCTACATCATGCGCATGGGCAGCCATGTGTTCTTTAACGGCATGGCGCTCGGCGAGACGAACAAGATCAACATCGAGGACGGCAAGACCCTCGTCATCAAGTATCTCGGCCTCGGCGACAGCAACGACGACGGCACGCGCAACGTCCAGTTCGAGCTCAACGGCACCCGCCGCGAGGTCGCGGTCCGCGACCCCTTCGCAAGCGAGACGACCCGTCAGGCAAAGCTCGCCGATCCGAACGACCCGAACCAGATCGGCTCGTCC
>CALJDB010000214.1 GCA_938023775.1 uncultured Clostridia bacterium | reverse complement strand
ATGACCGCCATCTCGTAGCGGGAGATGGGCGTCTCCAGATCGCTGTAGCTGTCGCTGAACATGGGCTCGGAGCTGGTGTAAACGTCGGCGACGAGGATGTTGTCCTTCTGCGCCTTCAGGTAATACTTTTTCGCCCAGTGGTCCCAGCTGTGGTATTCGTCGGAGGTGACGATCGCGGTCTGGTTGCCGCTGACCTCCGCCGCCTCGAACAGCATTTTCAGGAACTGACCGCGCAGCACCTCGTTCTCCGGACCGAAGGTCCCATCCGGGTAGCCGCTGATGATATTCATCACGCCCATCTGCTTCTGGACGTCCACGATGCGTCCGATGAACGGCTCATACCAGCTCCCCTCCGGAACATCCGGAAAGTCCGTCGCCGGGGCAGCCGCAGCAGGCGCGCCGACGGCGCAGAGCAGCAGCACCGCGGCGAGCAGGGCGGTCAGTCCGCGTTTTGCTCTTTTTTTCATGGCTTTCTCTTTGTCTCCTGACCTTGGATTTGCTTTTTTACAATTTAAATGTATAGGGCATCAGCTTGCTCAGCGAATAGCTGACATAGCTGCCGCCGGCTTTGGTGCAGAGCACCTCCATCTCCGGGGAAAACTCCGCCATCACCTGGCGGCAGGCGCCGCAGGGCATGCAATAGTTTTTTCCCTCGCCGTAAATGGCGATGCGGCGGAACTCCGTGTGACCCTCGCTGACCGCCTTGACGATGGCGGTGCGCTCGGCGCAGATCGTCGAGCCGAAGGCGGCGTTTTCCACGTTGCAGCCGGTGAAAACGCTGCCGTCGGCGCACTCGACCGCCGCGCCGACCGGAAACTGGGAATAAGGGACATAAGCGTTGCGCGCCGCCTCGCGCGCGAGACTGAGCAGCTCTCTGTCGTTCATTTTTCCTCGTCATCCTCCTTTTTGATGCGGAATACCAGCTTTTTATAAACCACATAGTGGACTACAAGGATCAGAATGCTCATCGCGACCTTGATGAGCAGCATCGGCACGGGGACGTTGACCTCCGCCCATTCCATAAACGCGCCGCTCAGAACGGCGAGCACGATGTCCACGCCGACATACTGCCAGTACTGCCCGCGGCTTCTGCCCTTGCCCTCGGCGAAGGTGTAGCTGCTGTTCAGATAATAGCCGCAGGTGCTGCCGCAGTAGGTTCCCGCGAACTGGGCGATGGAGACCGTGACCCCCAGCGCATAATACAAAACCGCATAAATCGCGTAGTCCACGACCGTGTTCAGGCAGCCCATGAAGGCATACGTCAGCAGGCGATGCCAGCGGTGGATGAGGCTCTGGAGCTTTTTCGGCAGGTGGGCGCAGATGATCTGGAGGATATGATCCATCCATTTCAGCATTTTTGAGATCCAGTTCATGTCAGGTCGATCGTCCATTCCGTAAAATTATGAAACACGTCGTACTGCGTGGCGTTCACGCCGGTGACGACGCCGCGGTGGGTCAGCACCTCGCGGCGCTCGAAGCAGATGGGAACGATGGCGGCGCTCTCCGCGACATATTTCAGCACGGCGGCAAACGCCTCCGCGCGGTCCGGCTCCGCCGCCGCGAGATAGGCGGCGTAGAGCTCGCCGTACTGCGTGTCCGCGCAGCTGGCATAGTTTCTTCCGGTGAAGGTCTCGTTTTTCTCGTCCGATTCGCGGGTCTTCTGGTCCCGCGGCTCGAAGAGATAGCTGAGGTCCCAGTCTGGGGTGAGGCGCAGCTCGCCGTAATACATATCATAGTCCCCGGTCTCCAGCGCGGTCATGTAATCGTCCCAGCTGAGCTCATAGAGCGTCGTGGTGATGCCCATGGAATTGAGCTGCTCGGCGATATGGCGCGCGGCGAGGACCTTGGCGGTGGAGTCGTTATTGACGATGAACCTGACGTTCATCTCCACGACGATGCCGGTGACGAGCACCTCCAGATCGCCGTCGGCGTCCAGATCGCTGACGCCCGCCGCCTCGAACATGGCGGCGCTTTTCGCCGCGTCGAACCGGAAGGACTTGTCCAGCTCCGCGTCAAAGAGCGCGCTCTTGGGGTGGACGGGCAGCGCGGTGGCGACGGCGCAGCCGTCGAGATAGTCGGCGATGATCGTCTCGCGGTCCACTGCCCAGCTCATCGCGTAGCGCATGCGGAACATCTGGAAGAACATGCTGCGCATGTTGAAGCCAAGATAGTGGAGGTTGCTCGTGTCGTAAAAGCGGGTCTCGTTGCTGCTGCCGTAGCCAAGGTTATACATGCCCGTGGGGTCGTTCGTCACAAGGTCGATGCTCGCGTCCTCGAAGGCGGTGATCTTCGTGCTGGTGTCCGGATAGCTCCGGAGATAAACGGTGTCGACCGGCAGCTCGTTTTTCAGGCGGCTTTCGGGGTTTTTCACGAGGGCGCTGCGGTCCTCGTTCAGCATATAAGGTCCCGTGCCGAGGGGATAGTCCTCGAAATAGTCGCCGTTTTTGATGATGGGGATATTCAGCATTTTCGGGAACTGGCTGTTGGCTTCGCTCGTCGTGATGGCGAAGGTGGCGTCCCCAAGGGCGCTGATGCCGTAAATGCAGGCCAGGCGTTCCTTGTAATAGCTCGTCTGCGCGGCGCGCTGGATGCGGCGCTTTCCGGGCTGAACGGCGACCCCGCCCTCGCTCAGCGTGTTCTCCGCTGTGCCGAGGAAAAACCAAGGGCGGCGAAGAAGTTGTCCGTCGGTCTTGTATTTGCCCTTGTCGCGCTGCTGGCGGCCACAGGCATCGCCGCGGCGGCGGCGCTCAATCTGTTTGAAAAATTCGGCCAGAATGATCGCCGCTTCGCTGAAATCGCGCCTCAAACCGCCATCAGCGCGGAATCTTCCGTCGTTCAAACCGAGAAAACAGGCACTGTCGCCGCGTCCATCACCAACGCTTATTACGACGGCGAATCGCTGCTGATCGGCTACTCAATTCAAGGCTTTTCGAGCTTTGAGCCTTTTTCGCCGACGGATGAACAGTTGGCGCGGATGCGCCCGACCGACGCTGTCCCTGCGAGGCTGAACGAATCCCATCTTGCCGAGGCGTTTGAAGCCGCCCGGCAGGCCGGAACCCCTTGGGGCATGGCTACCTATCGCGTCGCG
>CALJDB010000213.1 GCA_938023775.1 uncultured Clostridia bacterium | reverse complement strand
CCACACGCGCTGGAATGCTGACCGCTCCGCTACGTGACCGGTTCGGCGTTGTCAATCGGCTGGAATTCTACAATGTAACCGAGCTGATGCAGATCATTCTCCGGTCTGCGGCCGTGCTTGGTGTCAGTATTGACGACGAGGGGGCGTTGGAGATTGCCAAGCGTTCCCGTGGTACGCCGCGGCTTGCCAACCGTCTGTTGAAGCGGGTACGTGATTTTGCGCAGGTAGAAGGTGACGGTGCGATTGATTACGATGTTGCAAAAACCGCGCTCGATCGTCTGGAGGTGTTGTAGATATGCGGGATGAGCGGCGCGAGGAACACCATCACGGCGCCGACCGCCGTGCAGAGCGCAACGGAGAGCGCGATGAGCTTCCGGTCCTCCTCCACCGCGCGTTCGAGCTCGCCGGAGCCGAGAATCTGGCCCACGATGATGGCGATGGAGTTGCCCATCGAGAAAAACGCGCAGAAGAAGAGATTACTCACCGTGGAGGAGATATTCACCGCGGAGACGACCTCCAGCCCGCGCAGGGAGTAGCACTGGTTCAGCACAGTCTGACCGCAGGACCATAGCAGCTCGTTCACGAGCAGGGGCGTTCCCATAATGATGATCTGGCGCACCATCGCGCCGGGGATACGCAGCGTTTTGTAAGCCCCAACGATGAAGGGGCATCGCTCCGTATGGCGGTGGGTCCAGACGACGACGATGGCGCACTCGACAAAGCGGGAGAGCACCGTCGCAATCGCGGCGCCGACCGCGCCAAGCGCCGGCGCGCCCAGCTTGCCGAAGATCAGGATATAGTTGAAGACAAGGTTGACGAAAACGGCGATGATCCCCGCCTTCATCGGGAGCACGGTCTCTCCCGTCTCGCGCAGCGTTCCGGCGTAAACCTGCTGCACGGCGAAGGGCAGCAGCCCGAACAGGATGACCCAGAGGTAATCCTTGCCGTAGCTGAGCGTCGCCGCGAGGTCGAGGTCCTCCTTGCCCTCGTGGAGGAACAGGGAGATGAGGTTCTCGCCCCAGAGCAGGAAAATGCCGATGAAAACGACGACCGTGGCGACCGCGAAATAGAGCTTGGCGCGGAACGCGCCGCGGACGCCCTCAAAGTCGCGCTTGCCGAAATATTGCGCGGACAGAATGCCCGCACCGGCGATGCCGCCGAAGATGCAGAGGTTGAACACGAAGACGAGCTGGTTCACGATAGCGACGCCGCTCATCGGCTCCGTGCCGACCTGCCCGACCATAACGTTGTCGAGCAGGCCGACGAAGTTCGTGATGACGTTCTGGATCAGGATCGGCACCATGACGGCGAACACACGCTTATAAAACGCGCGGTCGCCGATGAATTTTCCGAGAAACATTTTAAGAACACGCGGCGCGGCTCAAAGAACGGTCAGTTCCTTGGGCAGCAGCGTCAGGTCCTCGCAGCCGTCTTCCGTAATGACGACGACGTCCTCGATGCGCACGCCGAACTTGCCGGGGATATAAATGCCCGGCTCTGCGCTCGCGACCGCGCCGGCGGGCAGTGGGGTCTTGCCGCGGGAGCTGAGGAACGGGTCCTCGTGGATCTCAATGCCGACGCCGTGGCCGTAGCTGTGGCCGAAATACTCGCCGTAGCCGGCGTCCGTGATGACCTTGCGGGCAATACCGTCGATCTCCTCGCCCGTCATGCCCGCCTTCGTTGCTGCGATGGCTGCCTTCTGGGCGGCGAGCACGGTGTTATAAACGGTCTTCATCTCCTCCGTCACCTCGCCGACGGCGAAGGTGCGGGTCGTGTCGGAGCAGTAGCCGTCTTTCAGCGCGCCGTAGTCGATGGTGACGAACTCGCCGGACTGAATCTTCTTGTCGCTCGGCACGCCATGGGGCATCGCGCCGTTTTCGCCGGAGACGACGATCGGGTCGAAGGAGACGTTTTCTGCGCCGTTTGCGAGCAGGCGGTAGACAAGGTAAGCCGCGACCTCGCGCTCCGTGACGCCCGGCTTGATCATAGGGATCGTCTCGTTCAGCGCCTTCTCGGCAATGCGCTGGGCGGCGGTCAGGCGCGCAATCTCGTCCGCGTCCTTCACGAGACGCAGACCGTTCATCAGCTCCGCGGCGGGCACGAGCTCGCAGTGGAGCTTTTCGGTATAGGTGCGCAGGTCCGCGGCGGACATGTGCGTGTCGTCATAGCCGACGGTCTTGAGTCCCTCGCGCTCGATGATCTCGTTGATGTAAGAGGAATAGGTGTTTCCGTTGCCGACAATGCTGATCTCCGCACCGTGGACATGGCGCTCCGCGGCGACGGTGTAGCGGGAGTCGGTGAAGTAATAGTTCTGCTTTTTTGTCACGAAGGCAATGCCGTCCGTGCCGGTGGAGAGGAAATCGGAGGCGTAAAAACGGTTGGCCTCCTCGGAGAGGACGATGGCGTCCAGCCCCGCCGCGACGATCGCGTCGCGGATTTTTGCGAAATGATTCATTATTTTAGCTCCTCCTTTTGTT
>CALJDB010000212.1 GCA_938023775.1 uncultured Clostridia bacterium | reverse complement strand
AAATATGATCTATACGCTCTGGTCCGCCGCCATTGTGCTCTGCGTGCTGCTGAGCGTTTTCGCGCTGTTTTTCTCCGCCTGCGCCAAGCAGGACGGCGAGGTGAAGGAGACCGAGAGCGGCGGCTTTACGCTGGAGACCGAGGACCCGAACGCCGCGCCGGAGAACACGGACGCCCCGGAAAACACGGACGCGCCGGAGAACACGGACGCGCCGCAGCCGACCGACACGCCCACAGTCACCGACACGCCGCAGGCGAGCTCCGTCCGCCTCACGGAGACGGCGGACGCCGGAACGGAATATCAGGATAAGATCATCTTCCTCGGCGACAGCACGACCTACGGTCTGAAGGCATACGGCGTTCTCTCCGGCGGGAAGGACACGACGCAGGTCTGGACCCCCGCGAGCGGCACGCTGACGCTCTCTTACTACTCCGTCGCGCGGATCGTCTATCCCGAAACGGGCGAAGAACTGCTCATCACGGAGGCGGTCGAGAAGGCGAAGCCGGAATACATGTGCATCACGCTCGGCGTCAACGGCGTTTCGTTCATGGACGAGGAGTGGTTCATCCGGGACTACACCGCGCTGGTGCAGTCCATTCAGGCGGCGAGCCCGGACACGAAGATCATCTTAAACTCCATCTACCCCGTGGCGGACAGCTACAAGTATAAAAACGAGATCAGCAACGAGAAGATCAACGCCGCGAACGGCTGGATCGAGCAGATCGCGGCGGACACCGGCTGCCGCTTCCTCAACAGCCGCGAAGCGATCGTCGGCGCGGACGGCAACCTGCCGGAGACGAGCCAGAACGGCGACGGCATCCACCTGACGGGCGAGACGTTCCAGCAGGTGCTCGCCTATCTGCGCACGCATGCATGGCTGGAGTCCGAGAAATAAAACCGCACTTAAAAAAACTTTTGGGATAAAGAAGGAACAAACGATATGAAAAAGCGCATTTCCATCCTGCTCATCGCCGTGCTGCTCATCTCCCTGCTCGCCGCCTGCGGCGGCGGGAGCACGAGCAAAAACGTCCCCGTGGCGGACCTTGCCGATGCGGTCGGCACCGCCATCGGCAAGCCCGACCTCGCCGATCCCGGCGCCAGCTATGTGAAGGGCTACTTCAAAAAGGACGCCGCCGAGCTCGGCGAATACGCCATCCGCATCAACACCATGGGAACGAACATCGACGAGTTCGGCATTTTCAAAG
>CALJDB010000211.1 GCA_938023775.1 uncultured Clostridia bacterium | reverse complement strand
AGGCTGAATGGAAATAGCCTGATCCATCAGGGCGTTGAACTGCTCCTCATTCAGAGCGGAGAGGACAGTGTCGATGGCGTCGGCCAGCTGGGTGTTGCCCTTCTGGACGGAGATGCCGATGTTGACATTCTCGGCGCGCTCGGCTTCGTCGGCGAACTGGAAGTCGCCGTCCGTGCCGGAAAAATTCAGGATGCAGAGGCTGTCGTCCTTGGCGACCGCGCCCATCGCGGTGGGCATATCGGTGCACACGAAGTCGACCGCGCCGGTCTGGAGCTGCATGATCATCGCCGGGGCGCTGTCGGACGGGGCGAGGAGCTCGGCGTTTTCGATCTGGGGCAGGCAGGAATCATACCAGATGGTGCCGGACTGGGCGGTACACTTGCCGCCGGCGAGGTCCGCGATGGACTGGGCATTGGCATACTCGCTGTTCTTCGTGGTCAGAACGACGATGGTGGCGTAGTAGTAGGGACCCGCCATGTCGACCTCTTCGAGACGGGAGGCGGTCATGGACTGACCGGCGATGTTGGCGTCCATCGTGCCGGACTGGATCGCCGGGCAGAGGGAATCCCACGCGCTGGAGACGATCTGGAGCTCCCAGCCGTAAGCCTCGCAGATGCGCTTTGCGATCATCACGTCGTAGCCGTTGGCGTAAGCGCCGGGGACGTTCTGGATGGGGACCGCGCCGTTCGCGTCGGTCATCTGGGTCCAGTTATAGGGCGCGTAGGCGCACTCCATGCCGACGGTGAGGACGCCGTCCGTGACGCCGGGGATATTGCTGGTGTCGACGCCGGTGAGGTCCTCCACAGGCGGGACCGTGGCGGTCGGGGCATCCGGAGTGGTCGTGGTTCCGGGGGCGGCATTTCCGCCGCAGGCGCAGAGCGCGACGAGGGCGCAGAGCGCGAGAGCGATGGCGAGCAGTCTTCTCATGAGGTTTTCCTTTCTTCGGTCCGTCCTGCGGACCTTCCGGCGCTTTCTCTCCCTGCCGGTCGGGATGATAATAAAAATGAACCGCTCGTCAAGCGGTTCATGGAAGAAGCAGATAATACGCACGGCGCGCCCCGCCTTTTCGCCGGGAACGGTGCTTTTCTCTCTCAGCCATTGATAGCGCTTCACAAGAATCTTTTTCAAGTGACAGTCCGGCAGATATTCTCTGCCGACCCAGCGCCGGCGGGACGGAGACCCCGGTCGGTACTTCGGCGGTGGCCCCTTTCGCGCTCCGCGGCTCTCCGAGCCCTTGTGCGAAGCGGTAATGATGGATACCGCGCCTCTATCGGTTAAGCGATTCAATTTGGGCGTATCTTAGCATCTTTTGTCGGAGCTGTCAATAGCGCTTTG
>CALJDB010000210.1 GCA_938023775.1 uncultured Clostridia bacterium | reverse complement strand
ATTGATTAAATGGGGCTGCTATAAAACGTAGGCAGCCTCTTTTTAGTTATGAAAAAGAGTTTTTTCAACAGCCATGTTTGTTGAATTTTTATTTTGTTCAAATGCATTTACATGCATTCTTTTAATTAATAAATTCTCTAAAAAAGATAAAAAATAAAGGACCCATGTATCAATATAGGTCCTTTATGAAATAGATTTATTTAGTCTTTATTAAGCAAAACAAGAGACATCGACTTGGAAATGTCCTTCTGTTCCATTCCCTCAAGGACCTGAGGGAGCAGGGCGCGAGATGGGCGAGGAGATCGCCCGGCTCTTCGCCGGCAGCGGCGTGACGAAGGTGCTTACCATTGAGTCCAGCGGCATTGCCATCGCAGCCGCGGCGGCGATGGAGCTCGGCGTTCCGATGGTCTTCGCCAAGAAGCACAAGACCAGCAATGTGGACGGCTCCGTCTATTCCACCGAGGTCCACTCCTTCACCCACGGCACGGATTACACCGTCGTCGTCAGCCGGGATTATCTCCAAGCCGGTGAGCGCGTTCTGCTCGTGGACGATTTTCTCGCAAACGGCGCCGCGCTGCGCGGACTGCTCGCTCTCGTGGAGCAGGCGGGCGCGGAGGCGGTCGGCGCTGCCATCGCAATTGAAAAAAGCTTCCAGGGCGGGGGAGACGCGCTGCGCGCGCAGGGCCTCCGCGTCGAGTCCCTCGCCGTGATCGAGTCGATGGACGGTGGGAGCATCCGCTTTCGCTCATAACACTTTTCCGAAAAGTTAAAGTGGCCTTGGGCGATTTCCTTTTGTCAGCAAAACCCCTTAACATAAAAGAAGAAACAACTAACCCAGTGGAAAATGAAAAAATCAGGAGGAACATTCAAATGAAAAAGATCCTTGCGATCGCGCTCGTTATGGTTCTCGCCATCGGCATGCTTGCCGGCTGCGGCGGCAAGACCAACGACACCCCGACCAACACCGCCGCACCGTCCGGCTCCACCGAGACCCAGCAGCCCTCCGGCGGCAACGAGACCCCGACCGAGCCCAAGAGCGACATCAAGGTCGGCTTCATCACCCTGCACGACGAAAACTCCACCTATGACTTAAACTTCATCAACGCTGCGAAGGAAGCCTGCGCCACCCTCGGCATCAGCGAGGAGAACTACTTCATCTACTCCAACGTTCCCGAAGGACAGGAGTGCTACAACGCCGCCGCCGAGCTCGTCGACAAGGGCTGCAC
>CALJDB010000209.1 GCA_938023775.1 uncultured Clostridia bacterium | reverse complement strand
AACTGCCAGCTCAGCTCCAACGCGCCCGAGGACCGGATGAGCGAGGCGGCGCAGTCCCCGTAGGGCTGCTCCTCATGGCCGTCGCGGTAGACGATTGCCGTCTCCGCCATCAGCGGCTCGCAGCTCGTATAGTCCGAGCTGTCCAGCCGGACCCGCAGGCCGAAGGCCGACAGCTGCACCTCGCCCACCGGCTCGCCGCCCATTTCGCCGCGCTGGGGCGCACCCCACTTGCGATGGTGGACACTTACGGCTGCCAGCAGAACGAGAGCGACAGCGAGCGCATCCGCGGCTATCTCGCCGAGATGGGCTTCGCCTTCACGGACGACGAGGCGGCGGCGGACGTCATCGTCATCAACACCTGCGCCGTGCGCGAGCACGCGGAGATGCGCGTGCTGGGCAACGTCGGCGCACTGACCCACACGAAAAAGGCGCGGCCGGAGCAGATCATCTGTCTCTGCGGCTGCATGGTGCAGCAGCCCCACATGGCGCAGAAGATCAAGCTGAGCTACCCCATCGTGAGTCTCTGCTTCGGTCCCCACGAGCTCTGGCGCTTCCCGGAGCTTCTGGAGCAGACCATTCTGCGCCGTAAGCGCGTTTTCGCCGTCGGCGAGAGCAACGGGACCATCGCCGAGGGCGAGCCCCGGCGGCGCGAGGGCGGCGTGAAGGCGTGGCTCTCCGTCATGTACGGCTGCAACAACTTCTGCTCTTACTGCGTCGTGCCCTACGTCCGCGGGCGCGAGCGCTCCCGCCGCCCGGAGGAGATTCTCGCCGAGGCGCGCGCGCTCGTCGAGGCGGGCTATAAGGACATCACCCTGCTGGGCCAGAACGTCAACAGCTACGGCAAGGACCTCGGCTGCGGCGTCGATTTTTCCGATCTGCTCGCGATGGTGAACGACATTCCGGGCGACTTTGTCCTCCGCTTTATGACGAGCCACCCGAAGGACGCGACGGAGAAGCTGTTCCGCACGATGGCGGCGTGCGAAAAATGCGCCCACCATCTCCACCTGCCCGTGCAGGCGGGCAATGACCGCGTGCTGCGGGAGATGAACCGCGGCTACACCGCGGCGGCTTATCTCGAAAAGGTCGCGCTCGCGCGGCGGTATATGCCGGACATGGTGCTGACGACGGACATCATCGTCGGCTTCCCCGGCGAGACGAACGAGGAGTTTGAGGACACGCTGCGCCTTGTCGAGCAGGTGCGCTACGACGCGATGTTCACCTTCATCTTCTCCCCCCGCGAGGGCACGCGCGCGGCAAAAATGCCCGACGTGCTGACGCGCGAGGAAAAGCAGCGCAACTTTGACCGCCTTCTGGAGACGGCGAACGCCATCAGCGCGGAAAAGCACGCCGCCTATGTCGGCAAAACGCTGGAGGTGCTCGTAGACGGCAGGGGCCGCGACGCGGAGCACCCGCTCACGAGCCGCACCCGCTCCGGCAGGCTCGTCCACTTGAAGGGCAGCGAGGCGCTCATCGGGCGCTTCGTGAAGGCAAGGATTACCGGCAGCACCACATGGGCGCTCGTCGGCGAGGCGGAGGAGGAGAACGCATGAGCCAGTTCGCAGCCTATATCGTGCCGCTGCTGTTTCTCTATTTCGGCGCGGGATTTCTGTTCCGCAAGCCGAAATACAAGGACCAGAGTGGGCTCTCCACGCGCCGCGCGAAGGAGAGCGAGGAGATCTGGGACTATGTCCAGCGCATCGGCGGCATCTGCTGCTTCGTCTTCGCCGCCGTCACCGCGGGAACGGTCTATTACATCAACGACACTTACGGCGGCGCGGAGGGGAACCTCTTCTGGGTGGAGGTCGGCGTCAACGTCGCCTGCATCGCGCTGCTCATCCCGGTCGTGAACCTCATCACAAATCTGAAATTCCCAAAGAAATAAGGAGAACGCACCATGGCGGAGCTCACCCCCATGAAACAGCAATATAACGAGATCAAGTCCCATTACGATGATTGTCTCCTCTTCTTCCGGCTCGGCGACTTTTACGAGATGTTCGACGACGACGCCAAGCTCGCCTCGCGTGAGCTGGACCTCGCGCTGACGACGCGGGACCGCGGCAAGGCGCCGGAGGAGCAGACGCCGATGTGCGGCGTGCCCTACCACAGCGCGGAGGCGTATATCGGGCGGCTCATCGCGAAGGGCTACAAAATCGCCATCTGCGAGCAGACGGAGGACCCCGCGCTCGCGAAGGGGCTCGTCTCGCGCGAGGTCGTGCGCGTCATCTCCCCCGGCACCGTCACGGACGAGAGCATGCTGGAGGATAAGCGCAGCAACTTCATCGCCTCGGTCTATCTCATCCCCGGCGCGGGCGCGGTCTGCTATGCCGACGTGTCCACCGGCGAGTTCGCCGTCACGGGCTTCACGAAGGACGCCGTTACCCACATGCTCAGCGAGCTCGGCCGCGTCGCCCCGCGCGAGGTGGTGCTGAGCCCCCGCGCCGCGGCAAACAAGGAGCTGACGGGCTTTCTCTCCCGGCGGCTCGGCGTTTTGGTCGAGCAGGGCGGGGATAAATTCGAATATCTGGACGCCGCGGCGCGCGTCTGCCGCCAGTTCGGCGTGCAGCGCGTGGAGGACGCCGGACTCGAGGGCGAGGACGCCGCGGTCTGCGCCGCGGGCGCGCTGCTCGGCTATCTTGAGGAGACGCAGAAGCTGGACCTCACGCACATCAGCAAGATTGAGCTGCTCGGCGGCGACCGCTATATGGAGCTCGATTACACGACGCTGCGCGGGCTGGAGCTGACGCAGAGCCTGCGCACCGGGGAGAAAAAGGGCAGTCTGCTCTGGGTGCTCGACCGCACGAAGACCCCGATGGGCGGGCGTCTGCTGCGCACATGGGTGGAGCGCCCGCTGCTGAGCCCCGCTGCCATCCGCCGCCGACTCTCCGCCGTGGCGGAGCTCGTGCGCGACACGGTCGTGCGCGGGGAGCTGATGGAGCGCCTGCACGGCATCGGAGACATGCGCCGCGTGCTCGGCCGCTGCGTCTATAAGACCGCGAGCGGGCGCGACCTGAAGGCGATCGGCGACTACTGCGCCGCGCTGCCGGGGCTCGCCGCGCTGCTCGGCGAGATGGAGTGCAACATGCTCCGCGCCATCGCCGCGATGGACCCGCTCGACGACGTCGCCGCGCTCATCCATGAGGCGATCGCCGACGAGCCGCCCTTCTCCGTCCGCGAGGGCGGGATACTGCGCCCGGGCTATAACGCCGAGGTGGACCGTCTGCGCGACGTCAAGAAAAACGGCACAAAAATGGTCCTCGCGCTCGAAGCGCGCGAGCGCGAGCGCACGGGCGTCAAAAAGCTGAAGGTCGGCTACAACAAGGTCTTCGGCTATTATATCGACATTCCCAAATCCGCCGGCGAGGTCGAGATCCCGCCGGAATATATCCGCAAGCAGACGCTCGTCAGCAACGAGCGCTACTTCACCCCGGAGCTCAAGGAGCTCGAAGAGACGCTGCTCTCCGCCGGGGACCGGCTCGACGCGCTGGAGTATGAGCTCTTCTCCGCCGTGCGCGACCGCGTCGCGGCGCAGTGCGCCCGCATTCAGGCGGCGGCGGACCGCGTGGCGGAGCTCGACTGCGTCTGCTCCCTTGCCGACGCCGCCGTGCGCAACGATTACTGCATGCCGGAGATCGACGTCGGCTGCTCGCTGCATATCTCCGAGGGGCGCCACCCCGTCGTGGAGGCGTCCCAGCCGGACACGCCCTTCGTCCCGAACGACGTGCTCTTGAACGGCTCGACGGACTCCCTCGCCATCGTCACCGGACCGAACATGGCGGGCAAGAGCACCTATATGCGCCAGACGGCGCTCATCACGCTGATGGCGCAGATCGGCTCCTTCGTCCCCGCGCGGCGCGCGGAGATCGGCATTGTGGACCGCGTGTTCACCCGCATCGGCGCGAGCGACGATCTTGCCTCCGGTCAGTCCACCTTTATGGTGGAGATGAGCGAGATGGCGAACATCCTGAAATACGCGACGGAGCGCAGCCTGCTCATTTTGGACGAGATCGGCCGCGGCACCAGCACCTATGACGGCATGGCGATCGCCCGCGCCGTTCTGGAATACTGCGCGGACAAAAAGCGCCTCGGCGCGCGCACCATGTTCGCCACGCACTACCACGAGCTGACCGCGCTGGAGGGCGTTCTGCCCGGCGTCGTGAACTACAACATCACGGCGGAGAAGCGAAACGGCAAGCTCATCTTCCTCCGCCGCATCGTCCGCGGCGCGGCGGACGACAGCTACGGCATCGAGGTCGCGAAGCTCGCCGGAATCCCGGACGAGCTCGTCGCGCGCGCCAAGAGCTATCTGAAGGAGCTGGAGTCGAGCGCCGCCGCCCTCGCGGTGGAGGCGCCGGAAAAGCCGGACGCGGACCAGATCGCCCTCGCCGACCTCGGCGCGGACGCCGTGCGCGACCGACTGCGGCGGCTGGACATCAACGCCATGACGCCGATGCAGGCGATGAACACGCTGTTTGAGCTGAAAGAGATGGTGGACGTCTGACATGAAAAGCCCGAAGCCCTTTGATAACGGCATCGACGGGACGCGGCGCGTGCTCGGCTGGATCTATCTGCCGGTGCATGTGTTCCTGCTGCCGTTCCTGCTCGGCATGATAGCCGCCGTGTGGCCCGGCGCGACGGACGGCGGGCTGAACGCGCTTTTGGAGCACGTCAATCTGATCTATTACGCCATCGGCGCCGTGTTTGTGCTGCTCGTGTTCTTCCCGGTGCTCCGCCGGGATTACGACACGCTTGCCGACCACCCCGGGCGCAGCGTGTTCGCCATCGTGTCCGGCGGGCTGCTCGACTATGCGCTCACCTTTGCCGTCGCGCCGCTGCTGCTGCTCCTGCTGGGGGCGGACGTCTCCAACCCGAACAACGAGGCGGTGATCTCGCTCGATTCCGGCGAGATGCGCGCCGCTGCGTTTTTCCTCGCGCCCATCGTGGAGGAGGCGCTTTTCCGCGGCGTGATCTTCGGCTCCGTCCGCCGCCGCAGCCGCGTCTGGGCATACGTCCTCTCCGTCGCGGCGTTCAGTCTCTACCACGTCTGGCAGTACGCCCTCTCCGACCCCGGTCTGCTCGTCTACGCCCTGCAATATATCCCCGTCTCGCTGGGGCTCGCGTGGGCATACGAGCGAAGCGAGAGCCTGTGGTGCCCGGTGTTTCTGCACATGATCATCAATTTCGTTAGCTTCACGCTGTTGAGCGCGGGGTGATGAAACGGGGGTTTTCTCGCCCCGAGGGCGAGGGGATTTTAAACAATGAATGCGCCTTTGGCGCAAATTTAATAAGTTTCGCGTCCCGCGGACGCGAAACTTATTAAATCTTAGCGCCCGCAGGCACGTTCCATACTAAAACCAAACCCCTGCTCCGAGGTCCCGGAACAGGGGCTTTTGTAATCATGCGCTTCGGCTCTCGCGGGTGTCGCGGCAGAGGAGCTTCCGGACCTCCGCCATTTCCTCCTCGGTGGGGGTCGGTGTGTCCGCAAGGGTGTAGGTCCCGGGGCGCCATTTGTATTCGCCCATCTTGTGGAAGGGCAGCGGGTCGATGCGCTCGACGCAGCGGTAGCGGGAGAGGAAGTCGCCCAGCGCGGCGAGGTGGTCGTAATTGAGCGTCAGCCCCGGCACGACGACGTGGCGGATCCAGACGGGCTTTCCGACCTGCTCGCAGTAGTCGAGCAGCGCCTTTTCGCGTTCCAGACACGTCGGGCTGCCGGTGACGGCTTCGCAGGTTTCTGGGTCGATGCTCTTGATATCGAGCAGGAGCATGTCCGCCTCGTCGACGGCGCGGCGGCAGCGCTCCAGCGGGACGGAGCCGGAGGTATCGAGCGCGGTGTGGATGCCGTGGGCGCGGAGCGCATGCAGCAGCTCGTAGGCAAAGTCCGCCTGAAGCAGCGGCTCGCCGCCGGAGAGCGTGACGCCCCCGCCGCGGCGGAAAAATGCGCGGTAAGGCAAAATCTTCTCCACGATCTCGTCCACGCTCGTCTCCGTGCCGCCCTTGGCGTCCCAGCTGTCCGGATTATGGCAGAAGCGGCAGCGCAGGGGACAGCCCTGGAAAAACACGACGAAGCGGATGCCCGGCCCGTCCACGGCGCCGAAGCTCTCATAAGAATGGATGCGTCCTGTCATAGCGGCTTGTCCCCTTTCAGTGGCCTGATACGGTGGTAAATAAAGTGGGAGGTTATTTTACAGCTTCTCGTGGAAGGTGCGGCTGATCACGTCGAGCTGCTGCTCGCGGCTGAGCTTGATGAAGTTGACGGCATAGCCGGAGACGCGGATAGTGAGCTGGGGATACTTCTCCGGGTGGTCCATCGCGTCGAGCAGCGTTTCGCGGTTGAGAACGTTGACGTTCAGATGCTGCCCGGTCTTTTCCATATAGGCGTCGAGCAGCGTGATGAGGTTGGCGCAGCGCTCGTCCTCGGTCTTGCCGAGGGCGCTCGGCGCCATGGAGAAGGTGTAGGAGATGCCGTCCTCGCAGTCCTCGAACGGGATCTTTGCGACGGAGAGCAGCGACGCCAGCGCGCCGTTGGTGTCGCGCCCGTGCATCGGGTTCGCGCCCGGCGCGAGGGGAACGCCCTGCTTTCTGCCGTCCGGCGTCGTGCCGGTGTTCTTGCCGTACTCCACGTTGCTCGTGATGGTCAGGACGGACTGGGTGGCGATGGAGCCGCGGTACATATTGTTCTGGCGCAGGTCGTTCATGAACATGCGCGAGATCATAACGGCGAGGGAGTCCACGCGGTCGTCGTTGTTGCCGTATTTCGGGAAGTCGCCATCGATCTCGAAATCGACGGCGAGACCGGCGGCGTTGCGGACGGGCTTCACGCGGGCATACTTGATGGCGGAGAGCGAGTCGGCGACGACGGAGAGCCCCGCGATGCCGCAGGCGGTGGTGCGCTTGATGTTCTCGTCCATCAGCGCCATCTCGATGCGCTCGTAGTCGTACTTATCGTGCATGTAGTGGATCATATAGAGCGCTTTGGTATAGACGTTCGCGAGATACTTCGCCATCGGGACGAAGCGGCTCATCACCTCGTCATAGTCGAGGTATTCGCTCGTGATCGGCGCGGCGATGGGACCGACCTGCTTGCCGGTGATCTCGTCCACGCCGCCGTTGATAGCGTAAAGCAGGCACTTCGCGAGATTGGCGCGTGCGCCGAAGAACTGCATCTGCTTGCCGATGCGCATCGGGGAGACGCAGCAGGCGATGCCGTAATCGTCGCCGAGGTCGACGCGCATGAGGTCGTCGTTCTCGTACTGGATGGCGCTCGTGCGGATGGAGATGTCCGTCGCGAACTTCTTGAAGTTCTCCGGCAGGCGCTCGCTCCAGAGCACGGTGAGGTTCGGCTCCGGGGCGGGACCGAGGTTCACGAGGGTGTGGAGATAGCGGTAGCTCATCTTCGTGACCATGTGGCGGCCGTCGAGCCCCATGCCGCCGATGCTCTCCGTCACCCAGACGGGGTCGCCGGCGAAGATATCATCGTAATCGAGGATGCGCAGGAAGCGGACGATGCGCAGCTTCATGATGAAGTGATCGACCATCTCCTGAATTTCGCTCTCGGTGTAGCGCCCCTCGGCGAGGTCGCGCTCGGCGTAAATGTCGAGGAAGGTGCTCGTTCTGCCGAGGCTCATCGCGGCGCCGTTCTGCTCCTTGACGGCGGCGAGATAGCCGAAGTAGAGCCACTGGATGGCTTCCTTGGTGTCCTGCGCCGGGCGGGTGAGGTCGAAGCCGTAGATATTGCCGAGCTCGATGAGCTCTTTGAGCGCCTCGATCTGGTCGTGGATCTCCTCGCGTTTGCGGACGAGGTCCTCGGTGATCTCGGTGCAGTCATACTGGCAGAGCGCCTTTTCCTTCTGCTCGATGAGGAAATTGACGCCGTAGAGCGCCACGCGGCGGTAGTCGCCGATAATGCGACCGCGGCCGTAAGCGTCCGGCAGACCGGTCAGCAGCTTGGCGCTGCGGGCGGCGCGGATCTCCGGCGTGTAAACGGCGAAGACGCGCTCGTTGTGACTGTGGCGGTATTTGAAAATCTTCTTGACCTCGGGGTCGAGGTGGTAGCCGTGCTCCTCGAGCGACTGCTCCACGGTGCGCAGACCGCCGAAGGGCATGATCGCGCGCTTGAGCGGCTTTTCGGTCTGGAGTCCGACGATGACCTCCTTCTCGCGGTCGATATAGCCCGCGGCATGGCTCGTGATGCCGGAGATGGTCTTCGTGTCCGCGTCCAGTACGCGGCCGGGCGCCTGACGCTCTTTCTCCAGCAGCTCGCTCAGCTCCGCCCAGAGCTGCTCGGTGCGCTCCGTCGGACCGGCGAGGAAGCTGCCGTCGCCGTCATAGGGGGTGTAATTTTTCTGGATAAAGTCGCGGACATTGATCTCGCCGCTCCATTCGCCCTTGGTAA
>CALJDB010000208.1 GCA_938023775.1 uncultured Clostridia bacterium | reverse complement strand
CGTTCATCGCCATGATGCTGACCGGAGGTTCCGCCCGGCGCAGAAATTCCTTCAGAAACGGGAGCATTTTTTTGATAGCGGCGTCACCTCCGATGCTTTTTTCTATCAATTCCATTTAACCACCGCATTGTATCATATTTAAAGACTTTACGCAATCGGAAATTCGCGTTATAATAGCAGGAAGAAAATTTGCAGGAGAAACAGGCAATGACGATCTACACGAAAAACGAAGCGGAAACGGAGCAGGCGGGCGCGGAGCTCGCGAGGACGCTGCCGGACGGCGCGGTTGTCGCCCTTTACGGCGACCTCGGCGCGGGGAAGACGGCGTTTGTGCGCGGGATGGCGCGCGGGATGGGCATTTCCGCCCGCGTCAGCAGCCCGACGTTTACGATCGTGAACGAATATCTCGGCGCGCGCGAGCTCTATCATTTCGATATGTATCGCCTCGCCTCGTCGGACGAGCTGTTCGACATCGGCTGGGAGGATTATCTCCGCCGCGGCGGCGTCTGCGCCGTGGAGTGGAGCGAAAACGTCGCGGACGCCTTTGAGGGCGACGAGATCACCGTCCGCATCGAAAAGCTCGGCGACGAGGAAAGAAAGATCACGATCGGGGAAGGGGAGTAAAAAAACCATGCTCATTCTTGGACTGGAATCCTCCGCGAAGGCGGCGTCTGCGGCGCTTTCGCGCGACGGGGCGCTGCTGGGGCAGAACTACCAGTGCGCAGGGCTGACCCACAGCCGGACGCTGCTGCCCATGGCGGAGCAGCTTCTGGCGGAGACGGGACTGACGCTCCGGGATATCGACGCCGTCGCCGTCTCGCACGGACCCGGCTCGTTCACGGGCATCCGCATCGGCGTTTCAACGGCGAAGGGCCTCTGCTGGGGCGCGGAAAAGCCGGCGATCGGCGTCTCCACGCTGGAGGCGATGGCGTGGAACGGGGAGAGCGCGCCGGAGGGCAGCCTCATCTGCTGCGCGATGGACGCGCGGCGCAGCCAGATCTATAACGCGCTCTTCCGCTTCGAGGGCGGACGCCCCGCGCGGCTGACGCCGGACCGCGCGATCTCGCTCGCGGAGCTTGCCGCGGAACTGAAAAATTCGGAAAAAACCATTTTTGTGCTTGGCGACGGCGCGGAGCTGTGTTATAATCACCTGTTGGAAGACGGCCTGCCCGCTGCTCTGGCGCCGGAGGAGGTCCGCATGCAGTGTGCATGGGGCGTCTGCCGCGCCGCGGAGGGACTTTCCCCGAAAAGCGCCGCGGAGCTGCTCCCGGTCTATCTCCGTCTCTCCCAAGCCGAGCGCGAGCGCCAGGCGCGGGAAAACGCAAAAGTATAAACCTCAGAGAATTTCAAAAGAATAAAGGAGAACGAGAAAATGAGCGTGTTTATCATGGACCACCCGCTGGTCGCCCACAAGCTTACCATCATGCGCGACAAGAACACCAGCGTCAAGGACTTCCGCGAGCTCGTCAGCGAGATCGGTATGCTGATCACCTACGAGGCAACGCGCGATCTGCCCCTGACCACCAAGCACATCGAGACCCCGATCTGCGGGATGGACGCGCCCACGCTCGCGGGACGCAAGTTCGTCGTCGTTCCCATTCTGCGCGCCGGTCTCGGTCTTGTCGACGGCGTGCTGCGCATGGTCCCCTCCGCCCGCGTGGGACACATCGGCATGTACCGCGACGAGGAGACGCTGGAGCCGCACCCCTACTTCTGCAAGATGCCGAAGGACGTCGCCGAGCGCGACGTGCTCATCGTGGACCCGATGCTCGCCACCGGCGGCAGCGCCTGCGAAGCCATCGACGAGATGAAAAAGCGCGGCTGCAAGCATATCAAGCTGATGGTGCTCGTCGCCGCTCCGGAGGGCATCGCTTACCTCCAGAAAAAGCACCCCGACGTCAACATTTACGCCGGCGCGCTCGATGAAAAGCTCAACGAAAACGGCTACATCGTCCCCGGCCTCGGCGACGCGGGCGACCGCATCTTCGGCACAAAATAAATACTTCTGCCCGCCTGCGGCACATTTCCGGCCCGGGCGGGCGCTGCATTTTCTGCCATGCCGGAAAG
>CALJDB010000207.1 GCA_938023775.1 uncultured Clostridia bacterium | reverse complement strand
TTGTCGCAGCGGTTCGGGTAAAGCAGCGGCACGATGAAGTGCATCGAATCCAGATCACGCAGCAGCACGCCGTCCTTGCGGTCGCCCAGTCTCTTTCCCATTATCAAATTCCCTTCTGTTTTTCTCTTTTTTCGTCAGCCCTCGGCGAACGAGAGCAGCTTTTCGTCAAACACGGCGCAGACCGCCGCGCGGATCTGCTCCAGCTTTTCCGCCGGAGCGGTGATGACAACGGCGCCGTTTTCCACCCTTGCCGAGCCGCCGAGGATTTTCAGCAGCGAGCGATTGAGCTCCGCGGCGAACGCGGCGGGGTCCGCCGCGTAATATTCCGCGCTCTGCGGCGGCGTGTAGTCCTTCACGGGGTCGCTTTTATGCGTGAAGCAGGTCACAAAGAACAGCACGAGCACCACGAGCACGATGAGGCAGCCCGCGGGCTTTAACACGCGGAAAAGATACTCGCCGCTGGTCTCCTTTTTCTCCGAAAGCGGGGACTCGTCCCGCACTCTGTCGTCGTTCATGACGAAGTCCTCCATTTCACGCTGCCGTGGGAGTAAGCGTACTCCACGTCCAAAAACCGCTTCACGGTCTCCGCCGCGTCCGCGCTGAGCGCGGTCGTAACGGTCCCGTTTTCCACATAGCGCCCGGTCGTGTGGATGACGGGCACGGCGTCCATCACGCCGTCGGCGAGCTGCATATACGCGGGACCGTCCCAGCCGCAGAGGGCGAAGAGCTCGTTCATCAGGAAGTAAGGTCCGATCTCCGGGCCCTCGCCGGTGAAGTCGCTGCCGAGCGCCGCCTTCGCCGCGTCGTTCGCCCAGATGATATAGCGCGTGGAATAATAGTTCCGGAAGCCGGTCTCCGTGCCGAGGTCAAAGTCGATCCCAAGCGCGGTATAGACGCTGTTGCCGTCGCCCATCCACGGGTTGTGGTCGCCGAAGAGCACGAGCACGGTCGGCTCGTCGGAATCGCGGAGATAGTCGGTCAGCTCCGCTAAATGCGCGTTCGTGTTCGCGAGGGAGCCGAAATAGTTGTCGAGGATATACTGCTGCTCCTCCGTCCGCCCCGCGGCGGGGACGACAAAGTCGCCCGTTTCGCCCCACCAGCAGCGGTCCGTGTCGTAGGGACCGTGGCCCTGATAGGTGACGGAAAAGCTGAAATAGGGCTGATCCTCCGCCTCCAGCTCCCGGATGCGGCTCAAAAGCTCCGGGAAGAACACGTCGTCATAGGCGACGCCGCCGTCCGTAAGCTCTCCGAAGTGGTTTTCCACAAAGTCGTAGCTTTCAAAGCCGAGGTAGCCGTTGACGTTTTTGCGGTTATAAAACCAGTCGAAGCAGGGGTGCATGCCCTCCACGCGGTAGCCCTGCCCGCGGAAATACCACGGATAGGCGTTCACGGCGCTGCGGTAAGAGCGAAGCGTGGTGTAGCCCGTGAGAAAGCTCCGCTCCGTGTCCACGGTGCCGCCGGCGAAGATGTTCGTCACGAGGTCGCCGGAGACGCCCTCTTCTTCGAGCCGGTGCCACACGGCGTAAACGTCCTGCGCGAGCTCCGGCGTGCCGAATTTCGTGAAGTCGTTATACGCTTCGAGCATGATGGCGACGACGTTCACCTTTTTGCCCGCCGGGATGTCCGCGTCTGTGTACTGCGCGAGCAGCGCCTCCGCCGCCGCGGCGTCATAGCCCGCCGGGGGCGCGTCCACCGCGTCGGTGACGCTGTGGAGGAAGGGATAGACGAAGCCGTGAGCGACGAAGCGCTGGGTGTCCGACCAGCGGTTTGGGAGATAGTCATAGCTCGCCGCCGCGCCGTCATAGATCTCGTCGCTCAGCGCGAGGGGGACGCCCGCCGCAAGCAGCGCGAGTCCGGCGAGCACGCCCGCGAGCCGTCCGGGCACCCAGCGCGGTCTTCCCCGCACGAGCAGCACGAGCACCGCAAGTCCCGCCAGAAAGCAGAAGAGCGCGAGCGCGAGGCGCTTATCGAGGAAAAGGTGGTACTTCCCCGCCATGTCGCCCGCCTCCTTCAGGATGAGCAGGTCGGCGAAGAGCACGGGATCGTCGCGGAAAAAGAGCTTATAATAGTTCCCCGCCGCGCCGCCGACAAAGAGCACGCCGGTCAGCAGATAGGCGAGCCAGCTCCGCCCCGTGAGCCCCCAGAGCAGCGCGAGCAGCCCCGCGACGGGCAGAAAATTGAGCAGCAGCACGAGCGGACGGGCAAAATAGCAGCGCAGCAGCCCCAGCCCGTAAGGTCCGAGGGCGAGCAGCAGCGTCGCCCCGGTGAGCCCGACGGCGGCGAGCAGCAGCCAGCCGGCGTTCCAGAGCCAGAAGGCGGCGCATCGCGCGCGGGACCAGTCCGGCTCCGTCCGCCGCCGGAAAAGAAAGCAGCGTTTCATAGCTAATCTATATGACCGTTATCGGTCCTTTGATCTCAGAATTTGATGCGCTCGGCGATGTACGCCTTGACCTCGGAAATCGGCATACGCACCTGCTGCATCGTGTCGCGCTCGCGGACGGTGACGCAGTGGTCGGCGGCGACGCCGTTCGCTTCATCGCCGACGGTCTCGAAGTCGAAGGTGATGCAGAACGGGGTGCCGATCTCGTCCTCGCGGCGGTAGCGCTTGCCGATGGAGCCGGTCTCGTCGTATTCGCACATGAACTTCTTGGCCAGCTTCGCGTAGACCTCCTTCGCCTTGTCGCCCAGCTTGTTCTTCTGAAGCGGCAGCACGGCGCACTTGATCGGCGCGAGCGCGGGATGCAGGCGCAGAACGGTGCGAACGTCGCCGCCCTCCAGCTCCTCTTCCTCATACGCGTCGGCCAGGAAGGCGAGGAACGCGCGCTCCACGCCCAGCGACGGCTCGATGCAGTAGGGCAGGAACTTTTCGCCCGTGGTGGGATCGAGGTATTCCATGGACTTGCCGGAATGCTCCTGATGCTGCTTCAGGTCGTAGTCCGTGCGGTCGGCCACGCCCCACAGCTCGCCCCAGCCAAAGGGGAACATGAACTCAAAGTCAGTGGTCGCCTTGGAGTAGAAGCACAGCTCCTCGGGATCGTGGTCGCGCAGGCGCAGGTTCTCATCCTTCATGCCCAGAGAGAGCAGCCACTGATGGCAGAAGTTGCGCCAGTACTGGAACCATTCCAGGTCGGTATTGGGCTGGCAGAAGAACTCCAGCTCCATCTGCTCAAACTCACGCACACGGAAGATGAAGTTGCCGGGGGTGATCTCATTGCGGAAGCTCTTGCCGATCTGACCAATGCCGAAGGGCAGCTTGCGGCGGGTCGTGCGCTGGACATTCA
>CALJDB010000206.1 GCA_938023775.1 uncultured Clostridia bacterium | reverse complement strand
CGTTCCCCAAGGGACTAGCGCCTACGGCGCGTCGCGCTCCGCGCAGAGTATTTTTCGGCACGCACGTGTCGCGCCGAAAAATGATTTGACTTGTTTCGCTGCTACGGCAGCGAACTTAAGCGAGGCTCTTTTAAAAGTCCCACCCCAACCGGGGCGGGACTTTTTTTATCCGAAGCTTGCGAGGGCTTCGCGGATGGCTTCGGCGGGGTCTTCGAAGCTTTCGCTGTCGGCGTCGAGGGCGCAGCGGACGGTGCCGCTTGTAAAGACGGCGGTGACGGAGGTGGTCTGCTGTGTGGCGTTTTCTATGATCCAGATCGCCGCCTCGGTATCGAGGGCGGACAGGGGGTAAGTCTCCTGCGTGACGGTGACGTCGTCGGTCTTGAGCTCCATACGCCGTTCCGTGGTGTCCAGCGGCGCGCCGAGGCGGAGCGTCCAGCTGACGCCGACATAGCCGCCGTCAAGCTCCAGCGAGGCATAAGCGCTGACGTCGCTGCTGCCCTCGTCGGCGTAGGACCATACGGAGAGGTAAATGCCGCCGTCGCCGAGCGGAAGGCTGCTCCGCGGCAGGGCGAAGCCCGTCTCGGCGAACAGGGCGTCGGCGCTTTCGTAGCTCGCCTCAAACGCGCTGCCGTCCGTATCCGGCAGGGCGGCGAGGAAGTCGGCGTTCCCGCCGGGGTAGACGTCCAGCGTCAGCGGAATCTCGCAGACGGGCGCGTAATCGTCGAAATCCGCGACGCCCTGCTGCGGATACTCGCCCGCGCGGACATAATCGGCGAGCGCCCGCACCGCCGATTCGATGCGCGCCGGGTCCAGCACGTCGGCACCGTCGCCGCGGGTGTGCATCAGGCTCGTCGCATAATCCATCAGGTGCAGATCCGAGAGATTGACCGCCGCGGCGTTCCCGCAGCCGTAAAAGCTCATGTGGTCGCTCGGCGCGTCCTTCTCCGCAAGCTCGGCGTAAGCGCCCAGCGCGGTCTTGAGCGGTCCGAAGCGCGTCTGGTCGCCGCTCAGCGTGAAGGTGTCCTCCTCACGCAGACCGAGGCAGTCGATGTTCACGACCGTGACGGAATCGTAGCGCGCGCAGATCTCCGGCGCGAGCGCCGCGGAGCCGCCGAGCCCGCTCTCCTCGCCGTTGAAGCCGGCGAAGATGAGGTCGCAGTCCAGCGCCGCGTCCGCGAGGAGCTGCGCCGCGTAAAGCATTGCGGCGGTGCCGGAGCCGTTGTCGTAAGCCGAGGGATAGCGCCGCTCGCCGTAAAAGCCGCTGCCGTCGAAGTGGGCGGAGATGACGAAGGCGGTCCTGCCGTCCCCGCCGCGGCGCAGCGCCGCGACGTTCTCCGCCGTGCCGAGCGCGGCGCAGGCGGGGAGATGGAGCTCGACCTGCGCGCCGGGGGCGTCCAGCAGTGCGGCGAAGCGCTCGTCCAGCAGGAAAAATGCCCCGCGGTCCCGCTCCAGATTGTTGTAGAACGTGATGTGCGCGTCCAGATCGCCGCAGGCGAGAGCGACCGTGCCCGGCGTCTGCGCCGCGGTGCGCGCCGTCTCCTCCGCGCCGTAAAACGCGCCGCCCTCCCCGACCGGAAGCGTCGCGTCGAGGTCCTCATAGACCGGGTACCAGATAAAGTCGTCCCCCGGCGTGAGCTCCGTGCGCGTCCCGTCCGCGGCGACGATCACGAGCGACGCGCCCGCGGCGCGCTCCGGCAGGGCGAGCTCGTCCGTGTAGGGGATGCGGAACTGCTCGCCGAAGGGCTCGTAGCCCAGCAGAGCGAACCAGTCCTCGATCCACTCCGCGGTCCTTTGATTGCCCTCGCTGCCGACGGCGCGCCCGGCGAGCTGCGTTCCCGTCAGATAGTCCAGCAGCACGGAAACGTCCGTGCCATCCCCCGGCGCAGGAGCGGCTTCAACCGGCGTCGGCGTCGGCGCCGCAGCTCCCCCGCCGCATCCGGCAAGCGCCAAAAGCGCCAGAGCCAGCAAAAGCGCCGCAAGGCGCTTTGAGTGTCGGGTCATGAGAATATGCCTCCTTTTGCCAAAAGCCCCCGGCTGCGCCGGGGGCTTGCCGTCTTTAAAAAGCCTCACAGAGTTCGCGCCCGCCCTAAAGGACTAGCGCCTTCGGCGCGTCGCAGCGCGAAT
>CALJDB010000205.1 GCA_938023775.1 uncultured Clostridia bacterium | reverse complement strand
GATGTTCCGCTATGTGAAGGGGGACATTCATGCCGCGTCAGAGGAAACGGGGACGGGGGCTGCGGCGTTTTCCGCGTCCGCGGCGCCGTATGCGCGGAAATAGTCCAGCAGCGGCGAATAGAGCTGCCCCTTGAGGACGTAAGTGCGCGAGCCTTCGCGGTTCCATGCCGCCGCGGAGTCCGTTACGCGGAGCAGGTCGTTTTCAAAGACCTCCGCCGTGAGCGTTTCGCCGAGCGCGAGCGTAATCGGCTCGCCGGACGATCGGACCTCCTTCTCCGGGTCCAGAAACGCCGTGGAGCTGAAAAAGCTCTCCACAACAGTCTGTGGGAAGGCAAGAAAGCGTGTTTCCCCCTCCGCCTGTGCGGAGATCGTTCCGGCGCCGAGGACCGCCTCCTTGAGCGCCGTCTGCGTCAGGCGCGCGTTCCGCCGCGGATTCGCCGCCCGGAGCGCCGCTCCGCCCGCGCCGAGCGCCAAAAACACGCAGAGAACCAGCAGGATCGTGCGTTTTTTCATAGCTTAAGGCTCCTTTCAGCAGGACGCCCCGGATGGTTCCGCCCCCCGCGACATCCTCCGCTCCCTTGCGTCCCGCTCCTCCAGTCTCCGGAGTATGCTGAGCCTTCCCGTGGGGGCGGGGAGGGCCATTTGCAGGGGCATCATCGGGTGGCGGGCGCAGTCGATGGGCGCGCCGTCGCCGTCGCGGAGGTCCGTGACGGTGAAGCGGTGGGGCTTTTCGCCGGGGTTCACGAGCTCCAGCGTCTCGCCGATGGAGAAGCGGTTGCGCTCCGTGAGCCGTGCCTCGGTGCCCTCGCAGGACTCCACGACGGCGACGACCTCGGCGTCCGCAAAATACATGCTGTCCGGGTAAAACTGCCCCGGCTCGCCGAAATAAAAGCCGGTGGAATACTCCCGGTGGCTGAATTTATAGCACTCGGCGAGCCAGTCCGGGTCGAAGGGTCTGCCCGCGATGGCGTCGTCCAGCGCGCCGCGGTAAGCGTAAGTGCTCGCGGCGGCGTAATAGGCGCTTTTCATTCTGCCCTCGATCTTGAAGCTCGTGACGCCGGCATCCAGCAGCTCGCGCAGATGGGCGATCATACACATGTCGCGCGA
The DNA here is from genome assembly GCA_938023775.1 of uncultured Clostridia bacterium. Lineage (GTDB taxonomy): Bacteria > Bacillota > Clostridia > Oscillospirales > Oscillospiraceae > SVKR01. The sequence continues at coordinate 5,721 of CALJDB010000205.1, read as the reverse complement.
ATTGAGGATGTGCGTCCCGTCCGGCTCCTCGGTGATCTCGAAATACTGCCCCGGACGGCGCTCCTCCACGAGGTGATACCGCCAGCGGCAGGGCTGGGCGCAGACGCCGCCGTTTCCGTCGCGCCCGGTCATGTAGTTGCTCAGCAGGCAGCGCCCGGAGAAGGACACGCACATCGCCCCGTGGACGAACGCCTCGATCTCCAGCTCCGGCGGCGTGTGGGCGCGCAGCGCGGCGATGTCCGCAAGGGACATTTCACGCGCCAGAATGACCCGCTCCGCGCCGAGGTCAAAGAGCATCTTCGCCGTCTCGGAGTTCACGACGCCGAACTGGGTGCTGACGTGAAGCGCCATGCGCGGCGCATAGCGCTTCGCGAGCGCCATCACGCCGAGGTCGGCGACGATGAGCGCGTCCGCGCCGCTCGCCGCCGCCTGCTCCAGATATTCCGGCAGCTCCGGAAGGCGGGACTCATGCGGCAGGATGTTCGCCGTGATATAGACCCTCGCACCCTTTCCGTGCGCGAGCTCGACCGCCGCGCGCAGCTCGTCGGGGGCAAAGTTGCCCGCGAAGGCGCGCAGCCCGAATTCCTTGCCGCCGAGATAAACGGCGTCCGCGCCGAAATGCAGCGCCATTTCCAGTTTTTCCCGGTCGCCCGCCGGGGCGAGCAGCTCAGGTCTCATCGTCATAGCTCTGTGTTGCCGTGAAGGCGGCGAAGTCGTTGTAGTTCGTGAAGAAGCGGTGGGTGCCGGTCTCAGCGTCCAGCGCGTAGTAATAATAGCTTGTCTGGCTCGGCTTCAGCGCGGCGTTGATGCTCGCCATGCCGGGGTTGCAGATCGGCGTCGGCGGAAGGCCGGTATAAAGCCGGGTATTGTAGGGGCTGTCCTCCGTCAGATATTCCTCCGGGAGATTGACGCCGCCGGTATAGTCCTGATGGACGTACAGAATCGAGGCGTCCACCGCGAGGGGCATCCCCGCGGCGAGGCGGTTATAGATGACGGACGCGATGACGGCGCGCTCTTCGTCGTTCGCCGCCTCCTTTTCGATGAGGGAGGCGACCGTGACGGCGGCGCGGAAGGTGGTTCCGCGGTTTGCGATCTGGGTCCACATGTCCGCCGTGATGCGGGAGTGGAGCGCGGTCAGGAACTTGTTGATGACGGAGCTCGCCTGCTCGCCCTGATAAAAGTCATAGGTGTTCGGGAAGATGAAGCCCTCGAGGCGCGCGGCGTCGCCGGTCTCGGCGTTTTCGAGGAAGCGGAAGGAATAATTGAAGTTCGCCGCCGCGTTATAGAGGTCTTCCTTGGAGCAGACGCCCTCCTCCTCCAGCTTCGTGAAGATCTGGTCCATCGTCATGCCCTCCGGGAAGGTGAGCTTCGTGACGACCATGGACTCCGTGCCGACCTGCATGCGCTTCACGAGCGCGCGGTAATCAAGCTTTGTCGTCAGCACATAGGTGCCGGGATCGAGCTTCCGATCCGCGTGGGAGATCTTGGCAAAGAGCTTGAAAAGCCCCTTGTACTCGATGATCCCCGCGTCCTTGAGCGCGCGGGCGACATAGTCGATGTCCGCGCTCTTGACGGTGCGCGTGCCGGTGACGACGCCGTCTGCGTCCTTGACCTCCACCTCCTGCTCGGTGAAGATATCCTTCGGGAGATAAACGGTCGCCGTGACCTCCTCTTTGTTGAGCGCGAGCACGTCGCACGCCGCCATCCAGCCGGCGCAGGCTAAGATGACGGAGATACATATAATGAAAACACCGTACATCAGCCCGCCCATGCAGCCGAGACGGCCGCTCCGGCGGACGCGCACGGGGCGGTAATCGCGCTCCTCGAGCTCGATCTCCTCCCCCTCCGGCTCCTTGCCTGCGGCGGCGTCGCGCAGCTCCTCCGCGGAAAAACGGCGGGTGTTCTCCTCGTCAAAAATGTCTACGAGCCGGCTGTCCGGCTGCTCGCCGTCCGGCGTGCGGCGCGGGTCGATATCTGCCATGGGGCTCCTCCTTCCGGGCTTTGCATTTTTTCGCTGTGACCGCCCCGGCGGGCGGCGCATAATATGGTGCAGAGGTCGGGTCCACCGCCTCTGCGCCAAGGGAAAAGGGGCTGCATACATAAAAAATCCAGCCGCACTGGGCAGCGCGTATGCATCCCTTCCAAGGGCGGAGACAATTTCAGGTTCCAGTGCGGAGAAAGGGAAAAACTATGTGCGGAAACAATAGCTGTCTTTGGATCATCATTATCCTCATCATCCTGTTCTCCTGCGGCGGCTGCGGCAGCATCGGCTGCGGCTGCGACAACGGCTGCGGCTGCAATAACAACAATTGCGGCTGCTGCTGAGCCCGCGCGAAAAACAAGATCGGCAAATGATCCGCGGGACTCCTTCGGGAGTCCCTTTTTTATTCCGTCGCCGCTTTTACCGCGGCATAGATCTCCCCGTGGATGTCCTCCACGCTGCGCGCCCCGCTTCTTATAACGCGCCAGCCGTAGTGCGCCGCGGCGGCGCGCCCGGCGGCGAGACAGCTTTGGAGATAAGCCGCGTCGCGCTCATGGATATCGGCGCTCGTGTTCGTCGCGCGCTCGCGCTCCGCCATGCGGGTCTTTGCCGTCTCGACCTCGATGTCCAGATAGACGACGAGGTCCGGCTTCGGCAGCCCCATCAGACCGAACTCGAAGTGATAGAGCCAGTCGAGAAACGCCTGCCGCTCCCCCTCCGGGAGCTTGGAGCCCTGATGACAGGCGTTGGAGGTCGTGTAGCGGTCGCAGAGGACCGTGCCCCCCGCCTCATAATACGCGCCCCAGTCTGTCCGAAACGAGGCGAAACGGTCGACGGCGTAAAATGTGGAGGCGGCGTAAGCGTTGACGTCGCCGGGGCGGGAGCCGAAGTCCCCGCGCAGATACGCGCGGATGAGCGCGCTGCTTTCTTCATCATAGCGCGGGAAGGTCACGCGGCGGAAGTCAGCGCCCTCGCGCTCCAGCCGCTCGCAGAGGCGGCGGTACTGGGTGCTTTTGCCGCTGCCGTCGATTCCTTCGATCACGATAAGCTTTCCTTGCATCATTTTTCCCTCACAAAACACGCCTTCAGCAAAAATTCCGGCAGGACGAGCATGCGCCCGATGCGCTTCGGCTCCTTCAAAAGCCGGTAGAGCCACTCCAGTCCCGCGCGCTGCCAGCGCTCCGGCGCGCGCTCGGCGACGCCGGCGTAAACATCCAGACTCCCGCCCGCGCCGATCATCAGACCGGCGTTCAGCTCCGCGGCATGGCGGTGCATCCACTTCTCCTGCTTCGGCGCGCCGAGGCAGACGAGCAGCAGGTCCGGCGCGGCGGCGGCGATCTCCGCCACCACGGGGGCGTCGTCCTGAAAATAGCCGTCATGCGTCCCGACGACGCGCAGTCCGGGGAAGCGCGCGGCGAGGTTCTCCCCCGCCTTCTCCGCAACGCCGGGCTTTGCGCCCAGCAGATAGACGCTCCGCCCCGCCGCCGCCATTTTTTCCAGCAGCGCAAGCGTGAAGTCGCAGCCGGGGACCTTTTCCTTCAGCGGCGTATGGCGCAGCTTCGCCGCGTAAATGATGCCGATGCCGTCCGGGATGGTCAGCACCGCCCCGGCGACAGCCTCCGCCGCCTCTATGTCGCGGCGGCAGATCATCACGATCTCCGGATTCGGCGTCACGACATAGCCGCCGCGCTGCGCCGTCTGGAGCGTGTAAGCCTTTTCCACTGCTTCCTCCATCGTCAGGTTATCGAACCCGACGCCGAGAACCTTGATCTTTTCGCTCATAGCTGGGAAAACACCTCCCCGATCTTCCCGCGGACGAGCAGATCCGCTCTGCCGTCCGCCGGGGTCGCCCCGCGGTTGACGAGCACGAGCTTATGCCCGCGGTAATAGTTGATAAGTCCCGCCGCCGGATAAACGGCGAGGCTCGTTCCGCCGATGATGAGCACGTCCGCCTGACGGATATAGTGCACGGCGCGGGCGACGACCTCGTCGTCGAGCGCCTCCTCATAAAACACGATGTCCGGGCGGATGACGCCGCCGCAATCGCAGCGGGGCACGCCCTCGCCGTCGTTCACAAGCGCAAACGGATAGGGCTTGCCGCAGCGGGAACAGTAACAGCGCAGGAGCGTTCCGTGCAGCTCCAGCACGTTTCGGCTCCCCGCCGCCTGATGCAGCCCGTCGATATTCTGGGTGATGACGGCGCGGAGACGCCCTTCCGCCTCCCACTCGGCGAGCTTTCGGTGCGCGGCGTTCGGCTGCGCGCCGGTGAGCCGGAGCTTTGCGTGGTGGAAGCGGTAGTATTCCTCCGGGTCGCGGTCGAAAAAGCTCCGGCTCAGAATCTCCTCCGGCGGATACTTCCACTCCTGATTATAAAGCCCGTCCGTGCTGCGGAAATCGGGGATGCCGCTCTCCGTCGAGACGCCCGCACCGCCGAAAAACACGATATTATTGCTGCCGTCCACGAGCTCTTTGAGCTTCCGGATCTCCTCGGTCATAGCCCTCGCCGCCTTTCCTCTTGCATATTCTGACAGAACATTATACAATAGGCGCAGATTTTTTTCAAGCACGGAGGCACAGAAATGGATCAACTGATGCTTTACCACGGCCGCCCGGCGGACTGCGCAGCGCGCGATGCGGCGGAAACGGCGTGCTACGACGCGCTGGACGCGCTCGGCATCGACTACATCCGCGCGGACCACGACGCGCTTTTCACGATGGAGGCGCTCGCCCCGGTCGAGGCAGCGCTCGGCTGCGGCGTTGCGAAAAACCTCTTCCTTGCGAACCGCCAGCAGACGGACCTCTATCTGCTCATTATGCCCGGCGACAAGCCGTTCAAGACCAAATACCTCTCCGCCCAGCTCGGATGCAGCCGCCTGAGCTTCGGCAGCGAGGAGTTGCTGAGGGACTATCTCGGCGTCACCCACGGCAGCGCCAGCGTGCTCTGCCTGCTGCGCGATGAGGCAAACCGCGTCCGTCTCCTCGGCGACCGCGAGCTCCTCGGCGCGGAATATTTTGCCTGTCACCCCTGCCGCAACACCAGCACCCTCCGCTTCCCCACCGCGGACCTCATAAATAAGCTTCTCCCGGCGCTGCACCACGAGATCACTTGGGTCGACCTCCCGCGGGATGTGGAATGAACAGAAAAGGACGGACCTTTTTGCAAGGTCCGTCCTTTTTTATGTGCCGCAGGGATGCAGCTTTTTCTTCAGGTATCCGTTCATGCGTGCCCACGCTTCCTCGAATTTTTCCGCGCTCGCGAGTCCGGCGCGGACGGTAAAGCCGTGGCGGCAGCCCTCCATGCGGACATACTCCACCGCGACGCCCGCCGCGCGCAGCTTTTCCGCGTAGCGCTCCGTCGCCGGTGTCAGCGGGTCGTCCCCGGCTGTCAGGATGAAGGTGTCCGGCAGCCCAGCGAGGTCCGGGAGTCGCATCGGCGACGCGGTCGGCAAGCCAGCGAAAATCGTCACCGCGCAGCACGCACTCCCCGTCCCCGCCGGCGGTCAGCCCGCGCATGCAGCTCTCGCAGCCAATGCAGTCGGATATCCGGAGCTCCTGAAGGCGAATCAGCTCTGCTTCAGCGCCGACGCAAGCAGTCGCCTCTGCGAGCGCTGCGCGGAGGAGCAGCTCGCTGTTTCCCATTCTGCGTCCGCAGGCAAGTCCGATGATCTTCATTTTCCGTCCCCTTTCGTTCTTCGGTTCAACAAGCCCCGCTGCGAGGAGGCGCAGCGGGGCTCGTTTTT
>CALJDB010000204.1 GCA_938023775.1 uncultured Clostridia bacterium | reverse complement strand
TGCAAGGGGAGCTGGCGCGGAGCGCCTGAGGGGTTGTTACCAAGCTTCCGAAAACGCCAAGCATGGCTATCAAGAAAGCTTACAACCCTCCAGTCAGCGCTGCGCGCTGACTGCCTCCCTTGCACAGGGAGGCCTTTAAAGGGTGCGCTTTCCGCGCATTTGCAGTTTCCCCCCTCACCAGACCTGCCAGCGCATAACAAACGCCAGCAGATAGCAAAACGCGAGCACGACGCATATTGCCGCAGCTGCCGCGGCGGCGCGGGGGCGCTTTTGCGTCAGGAGGGCGAGAGCGGTCGGGAAGGGGAAAAAGGTCAGCAGGTAGCGCGGGGCGCTGAGCAGCCATGTGACGCCGACGGCGACGAAAAAGTAGCCGATCGCCCACGCGGTAATACTCGCGCGCAGGCGCTTTGCCGCGGCGGTGAACACGCCGAGGAAGGCGAAGCCGGCGAGCAGATTCGGCAGCCAGAGCCCCCAGAAATTGGCGCTTTCCGTCCCTGCACAGCGGAGGAGATTTTCCGTCTGGTAAGCGGCGGTGTTGAAAAACCAGCCGAGGCTCTGACTCCAGTGCTCGCGCTGATAGATCATATACTGAAACGGATCGCCCGCGACGCGGTAATTGACCCAACAGTAAGCGCCGAAGCCCGCGGGGATGAGCAGCAGCGCCGCGGCGCGGCGCAGGGCGCGCTTTCCGTCCGGACGGCGGACGGCGGAGCCGACGAGCTCCAGCACGAGCGGGGCGAGCAGCGTCAGCCCCAGCGAGCGCGTGAACGCCGCCGCACCGCCGCAGACGCAGCCGGCGAGCCAGCGCCGTGTCCGCGCGAGGTAAAGGCAGCTCACGCAGAGCAGGAAAAACAGGCTCTCGCTCATCGGCGCGGCGAAGAAAAACGCCCCCGGCATCAGGCAAAGCAGCGCAATCGCGCGCAGCGCCGTTTCGCGCGGCAGATCGAGCCGCAGCAGCCGGTAAAGCACCGCGCCGCCCCCGGCAAAGCAGAGCGCGCTGGTCAGGAGCGCGGCGAGCGTCCAGTCCGGCACCAGCAGATGCACGAGCCGGATCGCGAGCGGATAGCCCGGCAGGAACACGAGCTGGACGAGCCGGTCCATGTCGCCCTCGCTGAGATACCAGTCGCGCGCGATGTCGAGATAGTGGCGGCTGTCCAGCCCGGTCGCCCAGAAGCTCAGCATATCGGAAAAGGATGCGGAATAGCCCAGAAGCCCCCGCAGCGCCCAGACGCTGAGCAGCACGAGCGCGTCAAAGATAAGCAGCGCGGCGAAAACGCCCGCCGCGGTCTTCGCGTCCCGCACGGGCGCGGCGGCGAGGCCGTCCTCTCCCTCCCGGCTCCAGAAGCGCATCCATTCCGGCACGAAGCGCAGCCCCAGCGCGGCAAAGCCCAGCGCGCTCAGCCCCGCGGCGGCATAGCCCCAGAGCCCGTAATGCGCGCCGCGCAGCCAGAGACCGAAGCCCGCCGCAAGCGCCAGCAGCGCCGCCAGCGAAACATAAGTCCCCGGCGCGCGGAAGTTGATCTTTTTCATGGATAAGCCTCACTTTTTCTCAAAGGAAAGGGCGGCAGAGCCGCCCTTTCCTTTCAGCTTGTCAAAAAAAGCCTCGCAGAGTTCGCTGCCGCAGCAGCGAATAAAGTTCAATTATTTTTCGGCGCGACACGTGCGTGCCGAAAAAACTTATCGGCTCGCAAACGTGCGTTTGTGCGCCAACGGCGCACAAATCGTGCGCTGCAGCGAGCCGCAGCCTTTTCAAACGGGAGCCCAGCGAAGCGGGTCCCGTTTGATATCTTTAGTCGTACTGGCACACATAAGCCGTCTTGCCCGAATAGGTCCGCGGGACGATGGAGATGGGGTCGTTTCGCATGTCGTTATAGCTCCACGCGCCGGCGGCGGGGCGGTACCATAGCAGGAGATAATTCTCCGGCGTGCCGTCACTGTCGCGGGCGGAGGGCTCGCCGGTGTCCCACGCGGCGAAGGTCATCTTGTCGCCTGTGACATAGTACCATGTGTCGTTGCCGCCGCGGTAAGCGCCGAGCCATACGAACTGCGCGCCGTTTGCCTCCGCGAGCGCGGTGACGGAATCGAGCTCCTCCTGACTGCGCACGGTGGCGAGGTGGCCGCCCTTCTGCTCGCAGAGGTCCTTTGCCTGCTCCCACGTGACGTCCGCGAGGAAGATCTCATATTCCGGCGTCTCCGTCGGCTCCACGGTCGGCTCCGGGGTCTCGATCGGTTCCGGGGTCGGCTCCGGCGTCTCCTCCGGCACCGGCGTTGTGATCACGGGGACGGGAGAATGGATGGGGTCGGTCTCGATCGGGAAGTTATCGTCCGGGTCGGTCTTTTTGCAGCCGCGCGCCAGGAGCACGATGGCGACGACGATCACCGCCGCGAGCACGGCGGGCAGCACCCAGCCGCCCTTTTTCTTCGGACGGCGGAACTCCTTGACGTCCATATCCTCGTCCACCGCCTCGGCTTCGCGCCGGACGCGGGGTGTCTTTTTCGGCTTTTCCGGCTCCGTGGGCTCAAAATCCTTGTCCACGCGGTAGCTGCTGCGCACCGTCTCCACCTCGTCCCGGCTGAGCGGGAGCACCGGCGCGGCGGCGGGGATCGCCGCCTCCTCCGGCAGCGAGAGGAGCGCCGCCTTGAATTTTCCGGGCGTCTCATAGCGATCCGTCGCTTTGAAGGAGAGCGCCTTTAGCACCGCGTCGCCGAGCTCGCGCCCCGCCGTCGCGGGGTAAGGCAGCGCCTTGCCCTTCATGCGGTTTTGCAGCGCCGCGGCGCGCTCGCTGCTCGTCGGCGAGCCCTCCGCAGGCATAAACGGCATCACGCCGCGGTTTAGTGCCGTGTAGAGCACGAGACCGATGGAGTAAACGTCCGCCGCGGGGGACTCCGTGCCGCTCCAAAACTGCTCCGGCGCAACGTATTCGAGCGCGCTGGGGCTCATCTCCGCGATGGAGAGCTTCTCCGCGGGACCGAGGGCGACCTGCCCGTCCGCGCTCGTGATATTTCCTGGCCACACTCCGCCGTGGCACCCGTCCGCGCCGACGGAGCGCTCCACCGCGTCGCAGAGCGCGATGGCAAGATCCACCGCCTCGCGCGGCGTCATGGCATAAAGCCCGCCCGCGAGGGTGTTGTCCGGGTCAAAATTCAGCTCATTCATTCTTTTCCGCCCTTTCCTGTGGGGTTAAACTTTATTTTAGCACATGGTGTTATGTAAAGTCAACAAGGCAAACCCTTGTAATTTTGCCGCGCTTGGATTACAATAAGCGGCAGGATAACTTATACGACAGAATTGTATGCTTTTTGCGTCATGTGGCGCGGCATACAGTCGGAAACGGCGGAAAATTTTTATGACAGACACGATCATCATCGGCGGCGGCGCGGCGGGAATGGCGGCGGCGATCGCGGCGGCGGAGGCGGGCGGGCGCGTCACGCTCATAGAGCGCCAGTCACGCGTCGGGCGCAAGCTGCTCGCCACGGGCAACGGGCGCTGCAATCTCTCGAACCGCGCCGCGGGCGACGGGACGCATTACCACGGCGAGCAGCCGGGCTTTTCCCGCGCCGCGCTCGCGCGATACGGCGTGGAGGACACGCTCGCGTGGTTCCGCGCGCTGGGGCTCATCACGGCGGAGGAGCCGGACGGAAAGCTCTACCCTTACTCCAACATGGCGGGCAGCGTGCTCGACGTGCTGCGCTTCGCGCTCGAAAGACCGGGCATCACGGTCCGCTGCGGCGAGCGCGTGACGGCGCTGCGGCGCGAAAGGGGCGGCTTCGCGGTTGAAACGGAGACGGACCGGCTGCGCGCCGGGCGGGTCATTCTCGCCGCGGGCGGCTGCGCGGGCGCGAAGCTCGGCGGTGTGACGGACGGCTATCAGCTCGCCGCCGCGCTGGGCCACAGCCGCACGGCGCTGCACCCGGCGCTCGTCCAGATCAAAACGGACCCGACCTATCCCCGCGCGCTCAAGGGCGTGAAGGCGGACGCCGCGGTGCACCTTCTGCGCGGGCGGGAGTGCCTCGCCGAGACGCGGGGCGAGATCTTATTCACGGAATACGGCGTCAGCGGTCCCGCAATCTTCGAGCTCTCCCGCGCGGCGGCGACGGGCGGCGAGGGGCTGCGCCTTTCACTCGATCTGCTCTCCGGCTGGACGGAGGCGGAGACGGCGGCGTGGCTCCGCGCGCGGCGGCGCGCCGGGCTCTCCGAGACGGCGCAGCTGCTCACCGGCACGCTCCACACGCGGCTCGGTCAGACGGTCTGCCGCGCAGCGGGCTTCACGAATCAGCCGCCGGAGACGCTGACGGACGGGGATTTAGACCGCATCGCGCGCTCGCTCCGCGGCTTTTCGCTGCCGGTGACGGGCGTCTGCGGCTTCGATCAGGCGCAGGTGACCGCCGGCGGGCTGCGCACGGCGGAATTTGACGCGGAGACGCTGGAGAGCCGCCTTGTGCCGGGGCTTTTTGCCGTCGGCGAGGTGCTGGACGTGGACGGCGACTGCGGCGGCTTCAACCTTCAGTGGGCTTGGAGCAGCGGCCGCGCCGCGGGAGGCGCGCTTTGATCGCGGTAGCGGGGCTCCGCCTCGCGCCGGGCGGGAAGGAGCGGCGGCTGCCCGCCCTCGCCGCGGCGGCGCTCGGCGTGCCGCCGGAGGCGGTCCGGGACTGGAAAATTCTGAAAAAATCGCTGGACGCGCGGCGCAAAAGCGACGTCCACTGGCTCTATACCGTCGCCGTGGCAGTCGATAATGAGCCCGCCGTGCTCGCGCGCATGCGCTGCAAATCGGCGCGGGCTTGGGCGCCGGAGCGCTATGTCATCCCGCGCGCGCAGTCCGCGGAGCGCCCCGTCGTCGTGGGCTTCGGACCCGCGGGGCTGTTCGCCGCGCTCGCGCTCGCGGAGGCGGGGCTGCGCCCGATCGTCATCGAGCGCGGGCGCGACATGGACCGCCGCGCGGCGGATGTCGAGCGCTTTTGGTCCGGCGGCGCGCTCGACGCGCGCAGCAACGTCCAGTTCGGCGAGGGCGGTGCGGGCGCGTTTTCCGACGGCAAGCTGAACACCGGGACGAGCGACCGGCGCATCGCCTTCGTGCTCGAACAGTTCCATCGCTTCGGCGCGCCGGAATGCGTGACCTACGACGCGCGGCCCCACGTGGGCACGGACGTGCTCCGCCGCGTTGTGAAGGCGATGCGGGAGCACATTCTCGCCCTCGGCGGCGAGGTCCGCTTCGAGATGCTTTTCACGGGACTGGAGCACACGGCGGGCGCGCTGAGCGGCGCGCTGCTGACCGGTCCGGAGGGAGCCTACACCCTCCCCTGCTCCGCGCTCATCCTCGCGCCGGGTCACTCCGCGCGCGACACGTTCCGGATGCTGCTGCAAAGCGGCATCGTGATGGAGCGCAAGGCGTTTTCCATGGGCGTCCGCATCGAGCACAGCCAGCGGCGGATCAGCGAGACGCAATACGGCGCGGCGCACCGCGCCCTGCCCCCGGCGGATTACCGCCTCAGCGTCCATCTGCCGGACGGCGAGAGCGCTTACACCTTCTGCATGTGTCCCGGCGGCTACGTCGTCGCCGCGTCGAGCGAGCCCGGCGGCGTCTGCACCAACGGCATGAGCTATTCCGGCCGCGGCGGGGAAAATGCAAACAGCGCCCTGCTCGTGACGCTGCCGCCGGAGCGATTTCCCGGCGAGGGCGTGCTCGCGGGCGCGGACTGGCAGCGGGAGATCGAGCGCGGCTGCTTCCGTCTCGGCGGCGGGGATTATTCCGCCCCGGCGCAGCGGGTCGGCGATTTTCTCGCGCACTGCGCGAGCGGCGGTCCCGGCGCGGTGCAGCCGACTTACCGCCCCGGCGTCCGCTGGACGGACCTGCACGCGGCGCTGCCGCCCGCGATCACGGACACGCTGGAGCGCGCCATCCCCGCGCTGGGACAGAAGCTCCCCGGCTTCGACGACCCCGACGCGGTGCTGACCGCGCCGGAGACGCGGTCGAGCTCCCCCGTGCGCGTCCTGCGCGATGTCTCGTCGCTTCAGAGCGTTTCCCTCGCGGGACTCTACCCCTGCGGCGAGGGCGCGGGCTACGCCGGCGGTATCACCTCCGCGGCGGTGGACGGGCTCCGCTGCGCGGAAAAGATCATTGGAGTCTATTTTGAAAAAAGCCAAAAATAAGGAACGCCCCGGCTTTCGTGACGAAAGCCGGGGCATTCCTTTATTTTTTCACGCAAGCCGTTCCGCCAGCGTTCCGAGCTGTTCGGGGGCTTGGGCTAAAACGGCGCAGGCGGCGGCGCGGCTCGTTTCTTCGGTGAGTCCAAGCTCGCCGGTAAAGCGCCGCCAGAGCGGCTCATAGCACGCGGCGTAGCGCGCGGCGAGCTCCCTGCCCTCGGGTGTGAGAAACACCGCGCCGTAGCGCTCCGTCTCAGCAAGTCCCGCCTCGCAGAGACTCCGCACCATCGCATGGGCGCTGGGCTTCGCGACACCGAGCCGCGCGGCGAGCTCCGTGCAGCGTGCGCCGCGTTCCCCGGCGCAGAGCTCCGAGAGCGCCAGCAGATAGCGGATGGAGGCGCTCGTCAGCTTTGTCTCCTGTTTCATCGATCGTTTCTCCGTTGGAAAAAGCGCGCGGGGGACGCAGGAAAAGCTCCCGCGTCCCCCGCATTTTGGTTGGTGGTGATGATTTACTTTGCCGTCTTGCTGTGGCAGGCGCCATGCATCGCGCAGTGGGCGCAGCCGCAGCCGCAGGAGGATTTGCCTTTCTTTTTATCCTTGACAAGATTGTATATAATCAGTGCCACGATAATGGCAAGCACAAGGCATATTATAATGGTTGCAATATTCTTTGATAAC
>CALJDB010000203.1 GCA_938023775.1 uncultured Clostridia bacterium | reverse complement strand
TGATACTTCAGAGAGGAGCTTCCCGCGTTGATAACAAGAATTTTCATTTCCAGTTCCTTCCTTATTGTAAATGTTTCGGATTTCCGCTAAAATGGATTTATCTCCAACTGAAATCGGACATATCTCCAACTACATTATTCTAATACATTTTTTCGGAAAGGCAAGGCTTTTTTATGAAAATCTGCGGAATAATCTCCGAATACAATCCCTTCCACACCGGACATGCCCATCAGATCGTCCAGACGCGGACGCGGTTGGGGGAGGATACCGCCATCGTCTGCGTGATGAGCGGCAACTTTGTCCAGCGGGGCGAGCCGGCTGTGTTCGCCAAGCACGCGCGCGCGGAGGCGGCGGTGCGCGGCGGGGCGGACCTTGTGCTGGAGCTGCCGCTGCCGTGGGCGATCAGCAGCGCGGAGGGCTTTGCGCGCGGCGGCGTCGGCATGCTCGGCGCGCTGGGCTGCGTGACGCACATCAGCTTCGGCAGCGAGTGCGGGGAGCTTGAGCGTCTGCGCGCGGCGGCGGAGGTGCTGCTCGACCCGCGGATGGACGAGCTCATCCGCGCGGAGCTGCAAAGCGGCGCGCCCTACGCCGCGGCGCGTCAACGGGCGGCGGAGCGCCTCGCCGGGGCGCAGCTGCGCGAGCTCTCCGAGCCGAACAATCTGCTCGGCGTGGAATATCTGAAAGCCATCGCCCAGCAGGATCTGGACATCACGCCCATCACCGTCCTGCGCACCGGCGCGGCGCACGACGCCGCCGGGGACGGGGAGAGCCACCCCTCCGCCGCCCAGCTGCGCGACGCGCTCCGCCGCGGCGAGAGCATCCGCAGCGGCATTCCGCCGGAGGTCTACGCTGTGCTCGCCCGCGAGCTCGAGCAGGGGAGAGGCCCCGTGGGACCGGAGGCGCTGGAGACCGCGATTTTGTCGCGCCTGCGCTTTCTGCCGCAGGAGGCGTTCGCCGCGCTGCCCGGCGCGAGCGAGGGGATCGAGAATCTGCTTTACCGCGCCGCGCAGACGGAGCCGACGCTCGACGCGGTCTGCGCCGCAGCGAAATCCCGCCGCTACGCACTCTCGCGGCTGCGCCGGATGACGATGTGCGCCGCGCTCGGCGTCACCGCCGCGGACAGCGAGGGGCGTCCGCCTTACCTGCGCGTGCTGGCGGCAAACTGCCGCGGGACGGAGGTCCTGCGCGCCGCGTCGGCGACGGCGAGCGTTCCGATTCTGACCCGCCCGGCGGACGCGAAAACGCTCGATGCGCGCGCACAGCGGACATTTGCCCTCGAAGCGGCGTCCACCGACCTCTTTACCCTCGGCTTCACCGCCGAGGACGAGCGCCGCGGGGGCTCCGATTGGCGCACCAGTCCGGTCATTCTGAAGCCCGAAGACCTATCCCCAGCGCCGCGGCATGGATTTTTTTCAAAATGTCGAAAAAAGTAGTTGCAATTTGTGCAAGATTGTGGTAGTATCAGGACCATAAAATACAAATGTCCACGAGACAGGGACGTTTGTCCGCAAGGAGGTACTACCAAAATGAAAATGAAGAAAATCATCGCACTGGTCCTCGTGGCGTGCATGGCGCTGGCGCTCTGCGCCTGCGGCGGCAGCAGCGACAAGGACAGCAAGGAAAAGGTCGTCAAGATCGGCGTTTACGAGCCCCAGTCCGGCAAAAACGGCGCGGGCGGCAAGCAGGAGATCCTCGGCATGCAGTACGCGAACCTGAAGACCCCGACCGTTGAGATCGGCGGCGAGACCTATAAGGTCGAGCTGGTCTACGCGGACAACGAGTCCGACGACGCCAAGGCTGTCACCGCCGCGACCGACCTCATCAGCGCCGGCTGCGCCGTCATCCTCGGCTCTTACGGCTCCAGCGTCGCCATCGCCGCAGCGGAGACCTTCAACTCCGCGGGCGTCGCCGCCATCGGCGTCACCTGCACGAACCCGCAGGTCACGGAGGGCAACGACAGCTACTTCCGCATCTGCTTCCTCGATCCGTTCCAGGGCACCGTTCACGCGAACTTCGCGAGCGAGCAGTTCGGCGCGAAGACCGCCTACTGCCTCGGCGAGCTCGGCAACGACTATGACCAGGGCCTCATCAACTACTTCACACAGGCTGCCGAGGCGCTCGGCATGAAGGTCGTCAAGGGCGACTTCCCGGAGAACAATTCCGACTTCACCTCTTACCTCACCACCGCGAAGAACGAGGGTGCGGACGTCATCTTCGCCCCCTGCTCCATCCAGTACGCCCAGCTCATCGTTGAGCAGGCTGCGGCGCAGGGCATCGACATCCCCCTGCTCGGACCCGATACCTGGGACAGCAACCAGATCCTCGGCGCGGCGCAGGGCAAGGACATCGAGATCTTTGTTTCCACCTTCTACGCCGAGGGCGCCGACCCCGATTTCGAGGCGGGCTTCAAGGCATGGCTGAACGAGAACAGCGAGGCGCTGACCAACAACGGCGGTAACGACCTCATCTCCGCCGTCTCCGTGATGGGCTACGACGCTTACCACGTCGCCCTTGAGGCAATGAAGAAGGCCGGCAGCGTCGACAAGGCGGACATCCTCGCCGCGGTGCCCGGCGTGACCTACACCGGCGTTTCCGGCGCGATCGCCTTCGACGAGATCGGCGACGCCATCCGCGACAGCGCGTTCATCAAGAAGGCCAACACCGAGAACAACGTCTGGGATTTCGTCACCGCCGCCAAGGTCGAGGGCTGACGCATACCCACAGCAAACGAACCAACACCATTCCGAGCTGAAAAGTCTGGAACGGCGGGGGCGGCAGAGAAAAAACTGCCG
>CALJDB010000202.1 GCA_938023775.1 uncultured Clostridia bacterium | reverse complement strand
GAGTGCAAGGAGCGCGACGTTACCTTTGCAGCCCCCCTGCGCGTCACCGCCCGTCTGCTGAACAAGGAGACCGGCGAGGTGAAGGATCAGGAGATCTTCATGGGTGACTTCCCCCTGATGACCGACGCAGGCACCTTTGTCATCAACGGTGCCGAGCGTGCAATCGTCAGCCAGTTGGTCCGCTCTCCCGGTGTGTTCTACGGCCATGCGAAGGATAAGGTCGGCAACGACCTGTACAGCGCCACCATGAACCCCAACCGCGGCGCATGGCTGGAGTATGAGACCGATGCCGCCAACGTGTTCTATGTCCGCATCGACAAGAACCGCAAGCTGCCCGCCACGCTTCTGCTCAAGGCTCTCGGCGCTTACAAGGCGGACAAGCCGCACACCTGGCTCAGCTGCATCGACAATCCCGTGGGCGGCGCCGTCACCGGCGACGCGCTCCGCGAGATCTTCGGCGATGACAAGCGCATCGTCACCACGCTCGAGCGCGACACCTGCATCTCCCGCGATGACTGCCTGCTCGAGATCTACAAGAAGCTCCGTCCCGGCGATCCCCCGACGGTGGACAGCGCGGAGACGCTGCTGAACGGTCTTTTCTATGACCACCGCCGCTACGATATCTCCAACGTCGGTCGCTATAAGTTTAACAAAAAGCTTGCCATCGCCCCGCGCATCAGCGGTCACAAGCTGGCGCAGCCCGTCGCGGACCCGGACACCGGCGAGATCATCGCCGAGGCCGGCGAGGTCCTGACGCGCGAGCGCGCGGACGAGATCCAGCGCGCGAACGTCACGGACGTGATGCTCGACGTGGAGGGCAAGCTCATCCGCGTGTTCACGAACGGAATGGTCGACCTCGCCAAGTATGTCGACTTCGATCCCGCCGAGCTCGGCATCAAGGAGCGCGTGCGCGGCATTATCCTGCGCCCGCTGCTCGAGCAGTATTCCGGCGAGGAGCTCAAGGAGCAGATCCGCGAGCATCTCGACGTTCTGCTGCCGAAGCACGTCATTCTCGACGATATCTTCGCCTCGGTCAACTATCTGAACTGCCTCGCAAACGGCGTCGGCGAGCCGGACGACATCGACCACCTCGGCAACCGCCGCATGCGCAGCGTCGGCGAGCTGCTCCAGAACCAGTTCCGCATCGGTTTCAGCCGTATGGAGCGCGTCATCCGCGAGCGCATGACGCTTCAGGATCTCGACGTTGTGACGCCGCAGAGCCTCATCAACATCCGCCCGGTGACGGCGGCGATCAAGGAGTTCTTCGGCTCCAGCCCGCTGAGCCAGTTTATGGACCAGACGAACCCGCTCGCCGAGCTGACCCACAAGCGCCGTCTCTCCGCGCTCGGTCCCGGCGGCCTCTCCCGTGAGCGCGCGAGCTTCGACGTCCGCGACGTTCACTACAGCCACTACGGCCGCATGTGCCCGATCGAGACGCCGGAAGGTCCGAACATCGGTCTGATTTCTTACCTCGCGGCGTTCGCCCGCGTCAACGAGTACGGCTTCCTCATCACGCCTTACCGCCGCATCGAGCGCATCCGCGACGAAAACGGCAAGATCATCGCGAGCCAGCTGACGGACGACGTGGAATACATGACCGCCGACATCGAGGACCGCTACATCATCTGCGAGGCGACCGAGCCCGTGGACGAGAACCGCTGCCTCATCAACCACCGTATCATCTGCCGCCACCGCGACGAGATCATCGAGGTCGACCGCGACCGCGTCGACTATATCGATATCTCCCCGCGCATGATGGTCTCCATCGCGACGGCTATGATCCCCTTCCTTGAAAACGACGACGCGAACCGCGCGCTGATGGGCGCGAACATGCAGCGTCAGGCGGTGCCCCTGCTCACCACGCAGGCGCCGATCGTCGGCACCGGCATCGAGCATAAGTGCGCTGTGGACTCCGGCGTCACCGTCCTCGCCGAAGGCGACGGCGTTGTCACCAAGGTCTCCGCCACGGGCGTCAGCGTCAAGTATGACACGGGCGAGATCAAGGACTATGAGCTCATCAAGTTCTCCCGCTCCAACCAGGGCACCTGCTTCAACCAGCGCCCCATCGTGGACGTCGGCGAGCGCGTCCACGGCGCGCGCGTCACGGCGGAGGGCATTTACGAGGACCCCACCGTTCTGGCGGACGGTCCGAGCACCGCGCAGGGCGAGCTCTCCCTCGGCAAGAACATCCTCGTCGGCTTTATGAGCTGGGAGGGCTATAACTACGAGGACGCGATCCTGCTCAACGAACGCCTCGTCATGGAGGACGTGTTCACCTCCCTCCATGTGGAGGAATACGAGTGCGACGCGCGCGACACCAAGCTCGGTCCCGAGGAGATCACCCGCGATATCCCCGGCGTCGGCGAGGACGCGCTGAAATATCTGGACGAGCGCGGCATTATCATGGTCGGCGCGGAGGTCCACTCCGGCGATATTCTCGTCGGCAAGGTCACGCCGAAGGGCGAGACCGATCTGACCGCGGAGGAGCGCCTGCTGCGCGCCATCTTCGGCGAAAAAGCGCGCGAGGTGCGCGACACCTCGCTGAAGGTCCCGCACGGCGCCAACGGCATCGTTGTGGACGTTAAGGTCTTCACCCGCGAAAACGGCGACGAGATGGGTCCCGGCGTCAACGAGGTCGTCCGCGTCTATATCGCCCAGAAGCGCAAGATCGGCGTCGGCGACAAGATGGCGGGCCGCCACGGTAACAAGGGCGTCGTTTCCCGCATCCTGCCGAAGGAGGATATGCCTTATCTGCCGGACGGAACCCCGCTCGACATCGTGCTGAACCCGCTGGGCGTTCCCTCCCGTATGAACATCGGACAGGTGCTTGAGGTCCATCTGGGCTACGCGGCGCAGGCGCTCGGCTGGAAGGTCGCGACCCCGATCTTCAACGGTGCGAACGAGGAAGCCATCCACGAAACGCTCCGCCTCGCCGGTCTGCGCGAGGACGGCAAGAGCGTCCTCTACGACGGCCGCACCGGCGAGCGCTTTGACAACGACGTCACGGTCGGCTGGGTCTACTTCCTGAAGCTCCACCACCTCGTCGACGATAAGATGCACGCCCGCTCCACCGGTCCTTACAGTCTCGTGACCCAGCAGCCGCTGGGCGGCAAGGCGCAGTTCGGCGGTCAGCGCTTCGGCGAAATGGAAGTCTGGGCGCTGGAGGCCTACGGCGCGGCGTACACCCTGCAGGAGATACTCACCGTCAAGTCCGACGACGTGACGGGGCGTGTCAAGACCTACGAGGCGATCGTCAAGGGTCACAACGTACCGCAGCCGGGCGTTCCGGAGTCCTTCAAGGTACTCGTTAAGGAGCTTCAGGCGCTGTGTCTGGATATTCAGGTACTCGACGAGAACATGGAGGTCATCGAACTCAGCGAGGACGACGATGACGAAACCGAGTACGTCCGCCCGATGGAGCAGGCTGTTTCGGGTGCGGATGATGAGTTCACCGCAGCCGGCTTCGGCATCAACGACGCCGAGGAAGGCGATACCGATCTCTTTGCACTGGATAACCCCGTCGAAGACGGAGACGATGCCGGAGATGATTTCGACGATCTGGGCGAATGAGCCGGTCTGACCGAAATAATCATCTCGTGAATAGGGAAGGAGCATCTTAATAATATATGGGATATCATACGTTTAACGCCATCAAGATCGGTCTGGCGTCCCCCGACCTGATCCGCGAATGGTCCTACGGTGAAGTTAAAAAGCCCGAAACCATCAACTACCGCACGCTCAAGCCGGAACGCGA
>CALJDB010000201.1 GCA_938023775.1 uncultured Clostridia bacterium | reverse complement strand
TTGTAATGATTCATATTTTTTACAAATTCCCGCTCTCTCAGGTCAGGGAAGGGCAAATACGCGAAAATTCCTCTGGATTTTAAATGTAATGTGTGCTATGCTTATGTACGAATTTCGCTCCTCGCGTCTGCCCTGTGCCGTTTTGTGGAAACGGCGCATTTCTTGCATTGTGAGGTATTTCAAAAAAACAATGAAAAAAGAGAAGAACCAAAAATCCAAAGGGAGCCGGAACGCGGCGCTGCTCTGGCGCTTTCTGCGCGGCTGCCGGGGACTGTTCCTCGCGAGCATGGTCTCCCTCGCGGTGACTACGCTTGCCAACATGGTGACGCCGCAGATCATCCGCGCCGCGGTGGACAACGCCATCGGCGGCAAGGAGCCGGAGTTCTCCCCCGCCGTGATGGCGATCGTGGACCGCTTCGGCGGCTTCGGCTATCTCGCGAAGCATCTCTGGATCCTGGCGCTCGCGATATTGATCGTGTCCGCCGTGGGCGTGCTGTTCCAGTATCTGTTCCGCGTCACAAACACAAAGGGCTCGGAGAAGCTCGTCAAAAACATGCGCGACAGCCTCTTCACCCACATCGAGCATCTCCCCTTCTCGTGGCACATGCAAAACCGCACCGGCGACATCATCCAGCGCTGCACCTCCGACATCGACACGATGCGCAACTTTGTCTCCGAGCACCTGACCAGCATTTTCCGCGTGGTCATCATGCTCGTGCTCTCCATCGTGTTCATGGCGAACATGCACCCGCTTCTGACGCTCATCGCCCTCATCCCGATGCCGGTCATCATCATTTATTCCTTCGTCTTCAACAAGAAGCTGACGAAGGGCTACACCCTCTGCGACGAGAACGAGGGCAAGCTCTCCGCCATGGCGCAGGAGAATCTGACCGGCGTGCGCGTCGTGCGCGCCTTCGGCCGCGAGCGCTACGAGCGCGACCGCTTTGAGGCGCACAACAAGTATTACACCGACCTCTGGGTCAGCCTCGCAAAGGTCATGAGCCGCTTCTGGAGCACCGGCGACGCGCTGAGCGGCTTGCAGGTGATGCTCGTCGTCGTGTTCGGCGCGGTGTTCTGCATCCGCGGCAGCATGGAGCCGGGCGCGTATATCGCCTTCATCTCCTATAACACGATGCTGACCTGGCCCGTCCGCTCGCTCGGCAGAATGATCAGCGAGCTCAGCAAAGCCGGCGTCTCGCTCGACCGCATCCGCTACATTATGGACTCCCCCGTCGAGGAGGACAAGCCCGGCGCGGTCACACCCCCGCTCACGGGCGACATCCGCTTCGAGCACGTGAATTTCGCCTACGAAAACTGCCCGCAGATTCTGCACGACATCGATTTCACGATGCGCGGCGGCACGACGCTCGGCATCCTCGGTGCGACGGGCAGCGGCAAGAGCACGATGATGCTCCTGCTCGACCGGCTCTACGATCTGCCGCCGGAGTCCGGAAAAATCACCATCGGCGGCGTGGACATCGCGGACATGCAGATGGACTATCTGCGCCGCAATATCGGCATCGTGCTTCAGGAGCCCTTCCTCTTCTCCCGCACGCTGACGGAGAACATCGGCATCACCCGGCAGGACATCACGCTCAGCGAGATCCGGCAGGCGGCACGCGAGGCGTGCCTCGACGACACGGTCATGAGCTTTTCCAAGGGCTATGACACCTTCGTCGGCGAGCGCGGCGTGACGCTCTCCGGCGGTCAGAAGCAGCGCGCCGCCATCGCACGCATCCTGACCCAGCAAGTGCCGATCATGATCTTTGACGACTCCCTCTCCGCCGTTGACACGGAGACGGACGGAAAAATCCGCACCGCGCTCGAGCAGCATTTCGGCAAGGCGAGCGTCATCCTCATCTCCCACCGCATCACGACGCTCAGCCGCGCGGACCAGATCCTGGTGCTCGACGGCGGGTCCATCGTCGAGCGCGGAACACATGAAGAGCTGAAGAGTGCCGGCGGCGTTTATCAGCGCATCTATGAGATCCAGTCCGGCATCGCCGGCGGAGAGGAGGCGGTCTGATGAACGAGCAGAAAACAGCGCAGCATCAGAAAACGCTGCCCTTCTTCGGGCTCGGCAAGGTTGTGCCCTTCCTCCGCAATTACCGCGGCGCGCTCGCCGCGATGGTCGGCGGCGGACTCATCTCCAGCGTTTTCGACGTGCTCTACCCCGTCTATCAGCGCTATGCGCTGAACTATTTCATCGCGGAAAAGACGCTGGACACGCTCCCGGCATTCCTCGCGGTCTACATTCTGTCCGTCCTCTGCGCCGCCGTCATCAACTATATCTCCTGCTTCTTCGCGATGAAGATCGAGGTCGGCATGAACCGCGACCTGCGCAACGCGGCGTTCGAGCATTTGCAGACGCTCTCATTCTCCTATTATAATCAGAACAGCGTCGGCTATATCCACTCCCGCATTATGAGCGACACTTCGCGCATCGGCGGGCTCGTCAGCTGGAGCCTCATCGACTGCACATGGCGCGTCACCTATCTCGTCGGCGCGATTATCGTCATGTTCTCGCTGAACGCGCGCCTCGCGGCGCTCGTCTCGCTCATCGTGCCGCTCATCGCGGTGCTCTTCTCCCTGTTCCAGAAAAAGCTCGTCCGCGTAAACCGCGAGATGCGCGAGATCAACTCCCGCATCACGGGCAACTTCAACGAGGGCATTACCGGCGCGAAGACGGTCAAGACCCTCGTCATCGAGGACAAGATCACCGACCACTTCACGGCGGAGACCGGCAACATGCTCCGCAAGAGCGTCCGCAGCGCGCGGCTGCGCGGGCTTTTCGCCGCAACGATGCAGTTTGCCTCCTCCCTCGCCCTCGCCATCGTGCTCTGGCGCGGCGGCTATATCGCGGAGAGCGAGATCGGCACGTTCTCGCTGTTCATGTCTTACGCCGAGGGCATGATGGAGCCCGTGCGCTGGATCATCGACTGCATCTCCGACCTCATCACGACGCAGGTCAACATCGAGCGTCTCAGCCGTCTGCTGGAAACGCAGTCCGACGTTGCCGACACGCCGGAGGTCGTCGCAAAATACGGCGACTGCTTCGACCCGAAGCCGGAAAACTGGGAGCCCATCCGCGGCGACATCGAGTTCCGCGACGTCAGCTTCAAGTATCCGGACGGCGACGACTATGTGCTTGAACACTTCAGCCTCAAAATCCCCTTCGGCAGCAACATCGCCATCGTGGGCGAGACCGGCGCGGGCAAATCGACGCTCGTGAACCTCGTCTGCCGCTTCTTCGAGCCGACGAGCGGACAGGTGCTCATCGACGGGCGTGACGCGCGCGAGCGCAGCCAGCTCTGGCTCCACAGCGCGCTCGGCTATGTGCTCCAGACGCCGCACCTCTTTTCCGGCACCGTCCGCGAAAATCTGCTCTACGGCAACCCGGACGCCACGGAGGAGGAGATCCGGCAGGCGCTGGAGCTTGTCTCCGCGACGGAGGTCGTTGACCGCCTTGAGAAGGGGCTCGACAGCGACGTCGGCGAGGGCGGCGATCTGCTCTCCACCGGCGAAAAGCAGCTCATCTCCTTCGCGCGCGCCATCCTCGCCAAGCCGAAAATTCTCATTCTCGACGAGGCGACCGCCTCCGTGGACACCATCACGGAGCAGCGCATCCAAACCGCAATCGACACGGTCATCCGCGGCCGCACCTCCCTCGTCATCGCCCACCGCCTCTCCACCGTGCGCAATTCCAACGCCATCATGGTGCTGGATCACGGCCGCATCATCGAGCGCGGCACG
>CALJDB010000200.1 GCA_938023775.1 uncultured Clostridia bacterium | reverse complement strand
AACATCAGGCTGCCGAACAGCACGCCGATGAGGACGAATATGCCCTGCATCGTCTTGGAATAGGATCGCACCATATCGAGTCTCCCCTGCCCGATGGTCTTGCCCATCGTGACGGAGGCGACATTTGCGCTCGCCATGCCGACGACGGCGAAGATCTGGAACACGATGACGGCGATGGAGTTTGCCGCAATGACAGAGGCGCTGATATGGCCCAGAACGGCGGTCTGCGCCGCCTGCGCCACGCCCCAGAGCAGTCCGCTGAGCGCGATGGGCGCGGCGACGCGCACATAGTCGCGCAGATAGGTGAAATCGAAGCCCAGCAGCTCGCCGAGGCGCATTTTCAGCTTTTTGTCGATGAAGAGGACGTAGACGAGGATGATAATGAGCTCCACGATACGGCTCACGAGCGTGGCGACCGCGGCGCCGACAATGCCGAGCTCCGGCGCGCCGAAATTGCCGTAAATGAAGCAGTAGTTCAGGCAGATGTTGATGCAGATGGTGGTGAGACTCATCACGGTGCCGATCGCGGCGGTCTCGACGCCCTGAAGGGAATACATAAGCGAGTTGGAGACGGAGAAAACGAGGTAAGTCCAGCAGATAACGCGCAGATAGCGCGCACCCTCAGCGATGACGGCGTCGTCGTTCGTGAAAAGGGACAGAACGCCGGTCGGCAGCGCCTTGGAGAGCGCGAAGAACACGACGCCGACGAGGAAGCCGGTCTTGACGCCGATGTTGATGATCTTCTTGATCGGCCCCGTGCGGCGCTGACCCCAGTACTGGGCGGAGAGGACGACGATGCCGAGCCCGATGCCCGCCGCGATCTGCTGGAGCGCGAACTGGAGCTGGTTGACGAGCGTCGCGCCGGAGAGGGCGAGCTCCGTGTAGCGGCCGAGCATGATATTGTCGGCAAGGTTGACCGCGAGCGCGGCGAGCTGCTGGAGCACGATGACGAAAAGCAGGGGGAAAAACGTGCGGTAAAAGCTTTTATCGCGCGTGAAGATGCCGAGCACCTTTGGGTCGCGGTCCGGCGGGACGGGCGTGTAGCTTCGTTTCATGGGCGGGGTGGCTCCTTTCCGGGTGTGTGTGGTCACAGAAACCGCCCGGCTGCCGCCCGCGCCTCGGCGCGGCGGGAAAGTCCGAGCTTTTTCAGGATATGGCTGACGTGGGTCTTCACGGTCGGCAGTCCGACGCCGAGCGCCTCAGCGATTTCCGCGTTGCTGCGCCCCTCGGCGAGCAAGCGCAGGACCTGTTTTTCCGCCGCGGTGAGCGGGACGGCTGCGGCGGGGGCGGGTGCGCAGAGGAAGGACGGGAAATTAGCCGTCTGCTCGCGCACGGCGTCCGCCAGCGCGCCGCGGCGGTCGCCCAGCAGGGGCAGCACAGCCGCACCCAGCGCGCTCACCGCGCGGCAGAGCCCCTGCGCCTCCGCTTTGTCAAGCGCTCCGGCAGCTTCCGCCTCCCATGGACGCCCCAGCCGCCGGAGCGCCGCGGCGCGCAGCAGCGAGGCGGTCACGCCGTCTATCCTGCGATGGCAGGCTTCGCAGATTGCAGGGAGCGGTGCAAGCGTTTCGAGCGCGTCGGCATCCCGACCGAGGGCGAGCTCCGCCATCGCGCGGGTCAGATAGAGCCCGAGCTGCCAGACGTCCGCGATTGGACCGGCCGGCGCGCTGTCGCGCAGATAAGTGCGCGCTGCGGCTTCCGCGGCGGCGCCGCGGAGATCGATCTGGAGCGTCAGCGCGTCTACGGTGGGCAGCAGGCGCGACTCCCCCGTCGATATAAGCCGGGCGCGAAGGGTTTCCATGCTGCGCCGCGCCTCCGCGGGACGTCCCGCGTCCAAGCGCACGCGCGCAAGCAGCGCGGAGGCGGCAAGCTCTGTCTCCGGCGCGAAGCGGCGCCGGACCTCGCGCATATCGGCAAGCAGCGGCGGAAGCAGCATGGAAATGTCTCCACCCGCCAAAAAACGCCGCTCCGCGCAAAGGCATGCCCCCGCGCCGAAGCAGCCGGGCAGCGCATCGATCCGCGGCGCGAGCGCGGCGAGCTCCGCCTCGGTAAGCGCAGAGAGGTCGTGCGCGCCGTTCAAGGCGCTCGCTCTGCCGCCGGTCAGCGGGACAGGCGGTATCTCCCCCTCCTGCGCGAGCGCTGCGGCAAGCTCCGCCGCCGTTCGCTGTGGAAGAGAGAGAGCCAGCCAGCGCAGCGCGCCGGGCTCGGAGAGAGCGGACAAGTCCCGGTAAGCACGCTCCGCCGCGGCATAGTCCCCCTGTCGGGCGCGCAGCATAGCGAGCGCGCGCAGCAGCCCCGAGGAGCGGCGGTATTCCGTCTCCGGCAGCGCGTCGCAGCAGCGTGCGAGGGCGGGCAGCTCCGCAGACTCCGGTCCGGGATCGGCGCAGCGCTCCAGCTCCGCCGCCGCCTTTTCGCGGTCCCCGGCGCGGACATAACAGTCATTTCGCCGCGGCGCTCATAATAGCTGCCGGCGCGGTCCAGCAGCGCGGCGCGCTCCCGCTCGCCGAGCTCCCGTTCCGCCTCCCAGAGCAGAAAGTCACGGAAAAAGGGGTGGAAGCGATAAGCGTCCACGCCGTCGCCGCAGAGAAGGGCGGACTCGCCCATCAGCCGGTCAAGCAGCTCTCCCGCCCCGCCGCCGCAAACGCGGTCGGCAAGGCGCAGATCAAAGCGTCCGTAAGGCGCGAGGTGCAGCAAAAAGCGCCGGAGCCCCGCGTCGAAGCGGCGGAAAATCGCCGTGTCAAAATAGTCGAAAAGCTCCGCGCGCACCGCCGCGGCGGTCTCCTCCGTATAGCCGCCGCTCCGCAGATGGGGAGCGGCGAGGATAAGCGCGAGCGGGCAGCCCTCCGTGCGGCGCAGGATGTCGTTTATTTGCCCCGCCGCCGGTTCCGCGCCTCGCGCGCGGAGGAGGCGCAGCGCCTCGTCTTGCCCCAGCGCCAGTGCGGCACGGGAAAAAACCGCAAGTCCCCCCGCCGCCCGGAGCGGCAGCAGCCAGCCGGGGACCGGACCGCGCGAGAGCAGCACAAAGCGCTTATCCGGCGCGTCGCGCAGCAGGGCGCAGAGCGCGCGGCAGTCCTCCCCGCGCAGGGCGGGCAGCTCATCGAGCAGCAGCGTGTCCCAGTCGCCGCAAGCGTCCGGCAGGGTAAAGTCCGCCGCACGGGCGTCGGCATAAGCCGTCCGCCGTCCGGCGAGCAGCGCGCGGGCGACCGCGGTCTTCCCATAGCCGCAGGGCGCGGAGAAAAGCACCGCTCTGCCCCGCTCCAGAGCCGCGGCGAAGCCGGTGCGGAGCGCGGGCGCGATAACGATCTCGTCGGTATTCAAGGCGCGTTTCCCTCCCTTCTGCGTAAAATATCCGCGTTGATTATAATCCTCGCAGGGTGATTTGTAAATAGACGAAAGGATGAGACACGCAGACATTCTGCACAAAAAAATCACCCGTCCGGCAGAAAAGCCGGGCGGGTTTGGGTGGAAATATCATTCTTATTGCTTCATCTTTTTCCGGAACGCCAGCACGGCGAGGACGGCGAACACGGCGGCGTAAGCGAGGACGAGCGCCTCGTCGCCCCAGACGGAGCCGGCGCCCGCCATCGCGCTGCGCGCGGCGCGGACGCAGGGGTAAAACGGCAGCCAGCGGCAGACGCGCAGCAGTCCCGGCATCTGCTCCAGCGGCATCCAGACGCCGCCGAGCAGCGACGCGCCCGTGATGAGCGCGCTCGTGACGCCCGGCGCAGCCTTATCGTTCATCACGCTGCCGACGAGCAGCCCCAGTGCGATGAAAAGCAGCGCACCCGGCAAAAGCGAGGCGATGGAACGCAGGCAGCCCAGAACGCTGAGCCGCTCCCCGGTAAAAAGCCCGATGACGCAGCCCGCAGCAAAGCAGATGAGCGCCTGCGCCGCGGCAAGGACTAGGATCGGCGCCGTGTAACCCAGCAGGAAGTCCGCCGCCGTCATCGGCGAGGTGAAAAGCCGCTGGAGCAGGCTGCTCTCCCGGTCGCGCGAAACCTGGAGCGCGGTGAAGAGCATGATGAAGGTCAGTCCGAACATGCCGATGCCCGGCGTGATGGAGTTTAAGGCAAACACACTCTGCCGTGCCTCCGCGGGCAGCGCGTTGTTGATGCAGACAAACAGCAGCAGCATAAAAATCGGGAAGCCGAGGCAGAAAATATAGCTCAGAACATCGCGCAGCAGCTCCTTCGCCACGCGGCGCGCAAAATATACGCTTCTCATGCCTGCACCCCTTCCCCGCCGGCGATGGCGACAAATGCGTCCTCAAATGTGGTCTTTCCGGTCCGCTCCATCAGCTCCGCCGCCGTTCCGACCGCGATCAGCTTCCCATGCGCCATCACGCCGATGCGGTCGCTGAGGCTCTCCGCCTCCTCCATGTAGTGCGTTGTCAGAACGATGGTCATTTTGCCCTTCAGCGCGCGGATATGCTGCCAAAGCTCGCGCCGCGCGAGCACGTCCAGTCCGAGCGTCGGCTCATCCAGAAACAGCACCCGCGGTCCGGTGATGAGCGCCATGGCAATGCTGAGCCGACGCTGCCAGCCGCCGGAGAGCGTCCGCGCCCGGCGCGCGGCGACATCGCCGAGGTTCATCTCCGCAATCATCGTCTCTGCGGCGCGCTTCGGCTGCGCCACGCCGTAAATCCCCGCCATCAGCTCCAGATTTTCCCGCACGGTCAGGTTCGGCGCGACCGCCGTCTCCTGCGGGGAACAGGCGCTCAGCGCCTTGACCGCCTCCGGCTCGCGCACGATGCTGCTGCCGCAGAGCAGCGCGTCTCCGCCCGTCGGCGCGGCGAGTCCCGTCAGCATGCGGATCGTCGTCGTCTTGCCTGCGCCGTTCACGCCGAGCAGCGCGAAAAGCTCGCCCTCGCCGACGCTAAGCTTCAGACAGTCCACGGCGGTGACGGCGCCGTAAGTCTTGCGTAGGTCTTTAATCTCGATCGCGTTCATTCTTCCTCCGCCTCCATATCCGCGCCCGGAAAGCGCAGCTCCTCATAGGGCACGATGGCGACGCCCTTTTTCTGGTCCGCGAGCAGCATCACGCTGTCCCCCGGCTC
>CALJDB010000199.1 GCA_938023775.1 uncultured Clostridia bacterium | reverse complement strand
GCAACAACTTCATGCTCGTTGTGTTCATCCTGATGATTCTTGTCTTCTCCATTGTCGAGCCAAAGTTCCGCACGTTCCAGAACGCGCTGGTCATCGGCCGTCAGGTCGCGGTCATCGCCATTCTGGGCTTTGGCCTGACCTTCTGCATCACCGCGGGCGAGATCGACTTTTCCGTCGGCGCCATGACGGCGCTCTCCGGCATGGTCGCGGGACTTATTATGAACAAGACCGGGCTCGGCATCTGGGTCGCGGCGGCAGCCGGCATCGCGACGGGCGTTGCCTGCGGGCTGCTGAACGGCATTCTCGTCACCAAGCTGAAGCTGCCGAGCTTCCTCGTCACGCTCGGCACGACTTACGTCTATTCCGGCATCGCAACGACCGTGACAAGCCAGAAGGCGCTCGTGCTCTATTCCGACACCTTCAGCAAGGTCTGGGGCAACGCAACGTTTCTCGGCGTGCCGCTGCTGCTCTGGTGGATGCTGCTCGTCGGCGCGGTGTCGTTCTTCTTTTACCACCGCACGCCCTTCGGCGCCAAGGTAAAGGCGCTCGGCGGCAACCGCACCGCGGCACGCTTTTCCGGCATCCGCACGGAGAACGTCGTCGTGAAGGTCATGACGGTCTCCGGTCTGCTCGCCGGACTCTGCGGTCTGCTGATGATCGCGCGTCTGAGCCAGGCGCGTCCGGACGTCGGCGGGGACTACGCGATGGATGCCATCGCCGCCGTCGTGCTCGGCGGCACCGCCTTCAACGGCGGCAGCGGCTCCATCCCCATGACCGCCGTCGGCGCGCTCATCCTCATCTCCATCACGAACGCGCTGATGATCATGGGCATCTCCACCACGGTGCAGTCCATCATCAAGGGCGCCATCATCGTCGTGGCGGTCGCCATGAGCACGCGGACGAAGAAATAAGCGGAGGAACGCTTATGAACAAAATTGCCATCATCGGCACACTGGATACCAAGGGCGCGGAGTTTCTCTATCTGAAAAACCGCATCCGCCAGCTCGGCTGCGACTGCTGCGTCATCGACTGCGGCGTCGTCGGTCCGGCGGGCTTTCCGGCGGACTATCCCGCGGACGGCGTTGCACGGCGCGGCGGCAGCACCACAGCGGAGCTGCTCGCGAAAAACGCGCCCGCCGACGCGCTGGCTGTCATGGCGCGCGGCGCCGCCGCCATCGTGGGCGAGCTCTTCGCCGCCGGCGAAATTCAGGGCGCGATCTCCATGGGCGGCGGTCAGGGGACCTATCTCGGCATGACTGCCATGGCTGCGCTGCCTATCGGCGTGCCCAAGGTCATGGTGAGCACCCTCGCCCGCGCCGTAAGGGAGCTGTTCGTCTCCGGCGGAGACACGGTCGTGCTCGACCCCATCGTGGACATTGCGGGGCTGAACGCCCTCCTGCGCTACGCCATCGACGGCGCGGCGGAGACCGTTTGCGCGCTGGTGTCCGGCGCGCGGCTCGGCGCGGCGGAAAAGCCCGTCGTCGCCGTCAGCATGTTCGGCATCACGACCCACTGCGCCGACCGCGTCCGCGCGCGGCTGGAGGAGGCGGGCTACGAGGTCTGGGTCTTCCATAGCAACGGCGTCGGCGGCGCGAACATGGAAAAGCTCATCCGCACGGGCCGCATCTGCGGCGTCGTAGACCTCACCACGGCGGAGGTCGGTCAGACCTATATGGGCGGCACCTGTGCCGTGGCGGGCGAGCGCCTCGCCGCCGCGGGCGACATGGGGATTCCGCAGGTCGTGAGCGTCGGCGGGCTGGATATGGTCAATTTCCTCGGTCCGGAAACGGTGCCGGAGCGCTACCGCGGCGGGGAGCGCCGCTTTATGATGCATAACCCCAGCACCACCGTCATGCGCACGGAGGAGGCGGAAAACCGCGTCATCGGAAAGCTGCTCGGCGAACGGCTGAGCGCCGCCCGCGGCTCCACGGAGGTGCTGCTGCCCCTGCGCGGCATTTCGTCTTATGATCACGAGGGCTCAGACTGGTACGGTCCGGACGTCGACGCCGCCCTCTTCGCCGCGCTCCGCGGCGCGCTGCGCCCGGATATCCCGGTGCGCGAGCTGAACTGCCACATCAACGACCCGGAATTTGCCGATATGCTCGCCGCGCGCATGCTCGCGCTGTTGGAGCGCAGCGGCCGCCGCGCCGGATGAATCTTCTGAGAGGAGAGCTTGAGAATCTATGAAATTTGAACGCAGCGCCATCCGCGCTAAGCTGCGCGCGCAGGTCCGCCGCCATGAGCCGATCATTTTAGGCGGCGCGGGCATCGGTCTTGTCGCCAAGGCCGCCGACCGCGCGGGGATCGACCTTATCATGGCCTATAACACCGGACCGTTCCGCATGGACGGCGCGGCGTCGCTCTGCGGCTATCTGCCCTACGGCGACGCCAACGCCATCACGGAGCAACTCGGCAACCGCATGCTGAACGTGGTAAAGAACACCCCGGTCATCGCCGGCGTCGGCGCGAGCGACCCTTACCGCAACATCCCGATGTTCATCGACCGTCTGATGGAGATGGGCTTTTCCGGCATTACGAACGTGCCCGCCCTCGGCTCCTATGAGGGCGTCATCCGCGACCAGATCGACGCGCTCGGCTGCGGCGTTCCCGAAGAGGTGAAAATGATCGCCGGCTGCGCGAAAAAGGACATCTTCACCGTGGCTTACGCCTTCACGGACCAGGACGTGCGCGACTTCGTCGCCGCGGGCGTGGACATCGTCGGCGTCCATGTGGGCGGCACGACGGGCGGCATGATCGGCTCGCGCACGAGCCGCAGCATTGCCGAGGCATGCGAGATGACCCAGCGCTATTTCGACATTGCGATGCGGGAAAACCCGGACGTGTTCGTCGTGACCCACGGCGGCCCCTTCGAGGACCCGGAAAGCGTGCGGCAGGTGTTTGAAAACACGGACGTCCACGGCTTCATCGGCGCATCGAGCATCGAGCGCATCCCGGTCGAGCGCGCCGTGACCGAGGTCGTGACGCAGTTCAAGGCGCTGCGTCTGCGCTGAAAAAACCGTCCCAAGGAGGAAGCACACTGTGAAAAAAACGATCGTGATCGGCTGCGACAACGCCGCTGTGGCGATGAAGGAGCAGCTCGCGGCGTTCATCGCCTCGCTGGGCTACCCCGTCGAGAATATGGGCTGCGACAGCAGCGACGACCCCACGACTTACCCCCGCGTCGCCGAGCGCGTCTGCGAGGAGATCATCGCGAGCGGCTATGAGAAGGAGGGCGTGCTCATCTGCGGCACGGGCCTCGGCATGGCGATGTGCGCCAACAAATTCCCCGGCATCCGTGCCGGCGTCTGCCACGACAGCTTCTCCGGCGAGCGGCTGAAGCTCAGCAACAAGGGCAACGTCATCTGCTTCGGCGCGCGCGTCATCGGACCGGAGCTCGCAAAAAAGATCCTGAAGGAGTGGCTGGAGCTGGAGTTCAAGGACGGCTCGTCCACCCCCAAGGTGGCGGATATCCGCCATCTGGAGGAAAAGACCATGAAGGCGGTCTGAAGGGAGGAAAAGCTTATGGCGCGCTGCGGGCGCTTTTATTTCGGGACCAACACCAAAATGTCCATGACGGACCGCGAGGCGCTGGACTATCTCCGCACTCTGCGCGCGGAGACGGCGGACATTCCCGCAGAGGAGGCGAAGCTGTTTGTCATCCCCTCCCACACGGTGCTCTCCCGCGCACAGGAGGTGCTGGAGGGCAGCGCCGTCGCGCTCGGCGCCCAGAACATGAGCTGGGAGCTGCGCGGCGCGCTCACGGGGGAGATTTCGCCCCTCAGCCTCGTGGAGCTCGGCGTGGAAATCGCGGAACTCGGCCACAGCGAGCGCCGCCACATCTTCCGCGAGACGGACGATGAGATCGGCAGCAAGGTGCGCACGGCGCGCGCTCTCGGTCTGACGGCGCTGCTCTGCGTCGGCGAGACGGAGGAGGAAAGGCGCGACGGCGCGGCGGACGCCGTGCTGGAAACGCAGCTGCTGCGCGGCACGGCGGGGCTTTCCGCGGCGGAGGCGGCGGGGCTGATCGTCGCCTATGAGCCCGTCTGGGCGATCGGTACGGCGGGAACGCCCGCCCCGGCGGACTATGCCGCGGCGCGCCACGCCGCGCTGCGCCGGGTGCTCGTCTCCCGCTTCGGCGAAGCCGGTGCGGACGTGCCTATCCTTTACGGCGGCAGCGTGAACGCCGCAAACGCCGCGGACTATGTGCGTCAGGCGAACGTGAACGGCGTGTTCGTCGGCCGCGCGGCTTGGACCGCGGCGGGCTACGCCGCGCTCGTACGCAGCCTGCTGCCCGTGTTCCGCGCGAAGGAGGTGTGCTGACTATGGCGGACTTTATCCCGCGGGAGGAAATTCTCGCGAAGCTCCGCAGCCGCGCGGAGAGCGGCTGCGCCCTGCTCGCCTTCGGCGCGGGCAGCGGGCTTTCCGCGCGCAGCGCGGAGGCGGGCGGCGCGGACTATATCAGCATTTATACCGCCGCCGCGCGGCGCATGGAGGGGCTTCCCAGCCTGCTTGCGTGGCTGCCCTACGGCGACGTAAACGAGGAGATGCGCGCGCTCGGACGGAAAATTCTGCCCCTCGTGAACCACACCCCCTGCGTCGCCGGGCTCGGCGTCCACGACCCGCGCATCAGCATCCCGGCGCTCATCAGCGAGTTTATCTGTATGGGCTTTTCCGGCGTCAGCAACGAGCCGTTTTGCAGCACTTACGGCGCGGAAATGCGCGCGCTTCTGGACCGCGCCGGGATGGGCACCGCCCGCGAGCTTGCGCTCATCCGCTGCGCGCGGGAGCGGAACGTGTTCTCCGCCGCATGGGCGGCGGACGCGGCGGAGGCGGAAGCCTTTGCCGAGGCGGGCGCGGACGTTGTCGGTCTGCTCGCCGGATTTCCGCGCGAGGCGGGCGAGAGCGCCGCGGACCACTTCGACCGCGTGCTGCGTCTGCTGCGCGGCATGACGGAGGCGGTGCGCCGCGCATCGCCGGAGGCGCTCGTGCTGGTCCACGGCGGCGTGCTCGATACGCCGGAGGCGGTGGAAAAAGCCCTGCGCGCCACGGGCGCGGACGGCTGCGCCACCGGCAGCGGCGGCGAGCGCATCCCCGCCGAGACCGCCATCCGCAGCATTGCGGATCAGTACCGGGGCTTGAAGACCAATGGGTAACAAAAGCGAGGGCTAAGCGCCCTCGCTTTTGTTTTCGGCTTTTTCAGCCCTTCAGATCGAAGATTCCGCCCTTTTCCTCGGAATAGACGCCCCAGAGTCGCAGCGCGGCGCCGAGCTCCTCGTGCTCGCGTCCCGCCTCCTCCAGACTCTCTCCGCGGCAGACCGCGTCTATTCCCTGACGGAAGGCGCGGGCTCCGGCGGCGGCGCCCATCGGGTGGCCGTGGATCGCGCCGCCGGCGGCGATCATCACGTCGTTTCCGAGCTTTTTGACAATATCCCCGATATGACCGGGCGTCGTCCCGCCGCCGGGCATCGGGATCGCGGGGCGGATATGGCGCAGCGGCATCAGCATCTGATAGCCCAAGTTCACGAAGGTGTCCATCAGCATCGGGAACTTTCCGTAAGGCGTCAGCCCGATGATCATGTCGAGCCCCGCGAGGCGCGGCAGCTTCGCACCGATGAGCGCGGCGGAGAGCCCGGACCACTCGCTCGCGTACTGCGCGCCGGTATAGTCCGAGTGGGCGAGGATGGGGACCTGAATATTGGGGTCCTCCGTGATCATGCGCGCCGTGTCGAGCCCGCAGGCGGCGTAATTGATCATGAGCGCGTTTGCGCCGGCGTCCAGCGCACGGTAAGCGTTGTCGCGCATCTGCATGGCGGGGGCGGTGATGTTGAAGGCGTAGAGCGTTTTTTCGCCCTTTACCTCGTCGGCGCGATGCACCGCCTCCATGACCGCTTTCACGCGGTCGGCAAGGCGGCAGAACGGCGGGTCGCAGACCAGCTCGTCGTCCTTGATGATGTCCACGCCGCCGACGGCGGCTTCGTAGGCGAGCTCTGCGGTCTTTGCCGCATCCAGCCCGATGCAGGGCTTGATCATGTTGTTCAGCAGCGGGCGGTCATAAACGCCGAGCAGCTCGCGCACGCCCTGCACGCCGAATTTCGGGCCCTGAAAGCCCTCCAGAAAGCGCGGCGGGAACTCGAGGTCCACAAGCTTCACCTTGCCGGAGGAGGAGATGTTGCCGATAACGGTGGAGAGCAGCATCGTAAGCTGCGCGCCGAAGTTTTCCCACGGATAGGCGATGCGCAGGATGAAATGGCGCTCCGTGACCTCGGCGGGAATGCCGATCTGGTAAGCCGGCGCTTCGTAAACGCCGACGACACGGCCGATGGCGCGCTCGCGCACCTCCGGCGTCTCGCCGGGGACGCGCAGCCACGTGCCGCAGGTCTGCTCCACGGCGAGCGCGGCGGCGAATTTCACCATATTCGTGCCGGGCTTCGCCGCGGCGTAATAGGTTGCGATGACAAAGCGCTCGCGGTCGAGCGCGTCGGGAAACTGCATAATGATGGGGTCGATCAGCATGGCGGGAAAAGCCTCCTTTTTTCGTTTCTGCCGCCATCATAAGCCAGGGGTTGCGGGAAAGTAAATGTGGAAAAAACTTGCATTACCATCGGTTGACAAACTGTTCGCCAAACACTGAACACTCCGGCGCGCTCTGTCCATTCCCCGCCCCGGGGGCGGATGGTATAATGGAGGAAAAGGGGGTGGACGCCCGTGCGCGGGGAAGTGTATTCCTGCTCCGGCTGGACGGCGCTGCGCGCCGCGGAGCTTTATTATCTCGAAGGACGCAGCCAGAAGGAGATCGGCGAGGCGCTGGGGCTCTCCCCGGCAACGGTGTCGCGCGCGCTGCGGCGGGCGCGGGAGGAGGGCTATATCTGCTTCGCCGTGCCGGAGCCTTACGCCGCCCATCTCGCGCTCGCCCGCACGCTCTGCGCCCGCTTCGGTCTGCGCGACGCGGTCGTGACGGACTGCGCCGGGGACGCGGAGGCGCGCAAGCGCGCCGCGGCGCTGGAGGGCGCGCGCTATATCGAGTGCACGCTGCGCCCCGGCGACGTGCTCGGTCTCGCTTGGGGCGGCACGATGTATCATCTGGTGCATCTTCTGAACCCCTGCCGCCGGACGGACAACGCCTTCGTGACGCTCCACGGCAGCCTGCGCTGCTGCGGCAGCGAGCTGGACGCCGCAACGCTGACACGCCGGGTGGCGATGGTGCTCGGCGGGGCGCACTACTGTCTGGATGCGCCGGGGCTCCAGCCCTCGCCGGAGGCGCTCGCCGCGCTCTGGCGCGCGGAGGGCGGGCTGCGCGAAGCGCTCGCGCGCGTGACGGTCTCGGTCAGCGGGCTCGGCGCATTTGCGCCGGAGGAGCGCTCCCCGCTCGCGCGGCTGGACTATCTGCCGCCGGAGGACCTCGCGGAGCTGCGGGAAAAGGGCGTCTGCGCCGACATGCTGCTGCGCTTTTTCGACCGCGACGGCCGCGAGATCGACTCCGCCGTGCGGCGGCGGACGCTCGCGATGGAGCCGGACGATTACCGGCGCATCCCCTGCAAAATTCTCGTCGCCTCCGGCGCGGAAAAGGCGGCGGCGCTGCGCGCCGTGCTGCGCGGCGGCATGGCGGACGTGCTCATCGCGGACCGCGCCCTCGCGGAGTCGGCGCTCCAAGCAGAAATCTGAACACGAAAAAACACCCGCCCTGCCGAACGGCAGGGCGGGTGTTCAGCGTGTCAAAAAAAGCCTCGCAGAGTTCGCGTCCGCAGACGCGAATAAAGTCAAATCCATTTTCGGCGGCGGCGTGTACGTCGCCGAAAATACTCTGCGCGGAGGGAACGTGCGAGCCGCAGGCGAGTGCGCTGAGCGGAGTGAATCCTTTTCAAACGGGAGCCCAGCGAAGCGGGTCCCGTTTGAGAGGGTGTCAAAAACACTTTTTTGACACCCTCAACACCCGCCCTGCCAAGCGGCAGGGCGGGTGTTTTTGCTGTTTTTTTTACTCGGTTCTGAGCGCCTCGACGGGGTCTTTTTTGGATGCGATTCCGGCGGGGATAAGGCCGGCTATGAAGGTCAGGAGCATGCTGATCACCACGAGGACGACGCCGCCACCGGCGGGGAGGGCTGCGCCGAGGTTCGGGATTCCGGTGAGGTGGCGCACCAGAAGGTTGATCGGGATCGTGAGCAGCAGCGTCAGCCCGATGCCGATGACGCCGGAGGCGAAGCCGATGACCAGCGTCTCCGCGTTGAACACGCGCGCCACGTCGCGCCGGGAGGCGCCGATGGCGCGGAGGATGCCGATCTCCTTCGTGCGTTCGAGCACGGAGATATAAGTGATGATGCCGATCATGATGCTCGACACGACGAGCGAGATGGCGACGAAGGCGATGAGGACGTAGCTGATGGCGTTGATGATCGTCGTGATGGAGCTCATCAGCAGGGCGACATAGTCGGTGTATTCGATGCGGTCGTCCTCGTCGACGGTGTTGTTATAGCTCTCGATCGCGTCGGCGATGGCGTCCTTATCCGCGAAGGTCGCGGCGTAGATATTGATGCTCTTTGGGCTCGCGAAGTCGACGTCGCCGAGGAGCTTGAGGTTTTCCTCATAGCTGCCCTCGGAGACCATGGCGGGCAGGACGTTGTCATAGAGCCAGTCGATCTGCTCCGCGGTCAGCGGCTCGATGGGCTGGGGCTGATACTGGATGAAGAGCGCGAGCGCGGGGTCCTCGCTCGGCAGATCGATCTCCAGCGCGGTGCAGAGCATCGCGGCGAGCTGCTCGTTCGTGAGCGCGCCGAGCTGCTGCTCCACGGCTGCGGCATACTGCTCCGTCACCTGCTCGCGGATGGCGTCCTCCACGTAGCCGAAGAGCGTTTCATCGTCCATGCGGGCAATGTAGCTCGTGACGGTCGCGGCGTCGACGCCCATCTGGGCGGCGTACTGCTCCACGACCATCTGCTCGATGGTCTCGCGCGTGAGCCCCTCCATCTGCTGGCTCGTCACGGCGTCGAGATAGTCCTCCGCCGGGACGCTGAGCAGCGCGATATACGCCGCCGCCTGCTCGCTGACGGGCAGGGCGCCGATGTGCTCGCGCACGGCGGCTGCCTTCTCCCCGTCGCTCACGGAATAGTCGTCCGTCAGGAAGGGCAGACCGGTGATGACATCCGTCGCGGGGTCCGCCTTCTGCGCCTGAAGAATTTCGAGGCTGTTGGCTTTTTCGACAAGGTGCTCCGTCAGCGCGGCGGTGTAGCCGATGGCGCCGCTCATCATGGAGCTGACGGCGTCCTCGCTCGGGCGCAGGATGCCGACGATGCGCAGGCGGGTGCCGACGTCGTCGGAGTTATAGAGGAAATCCATGCCGGTCTCGGACGTGCCGATGTCGGT
This sequence comes from uncultured Clostridia bacterium, assembly GCA_938023775.1. Classification (GTDB taxonomy): domain Bacteria; phylum Bacillota; class Clostridia; order Oscillospirales; family Oscillospiraceae; genus SVKR01. Next base: position 178 of record CALJDB010000199.1, on the reverse strand, counting down.
ATAAGCGCCGGTGACGGCATCGCGCTGATAGCGCTCCGCGGGCAGCACCGCCTTGAAGGTCAGGCCGCAGATATCCTCGTAGCTCCATTTTTCCTGATACTCTTTGAGCTCCTCGCCGCTCATCAGCTTTTCAAAGGTGTCCATGACGTCCGCCTGGGAGCAGAGACCGAGGCAGTAG
>CALJDB010000198.1 GCA_938023775.1 uncultured Clostridia bacterium | reverse complement strand
AAAAAATCTAATTTTGAACTTGCAATCTTTCGTCGTCTGTTGTATAATTTTGCCACAGATAACTTTTGTCGGGAGGTGCCTACCATGCCGCAGGACCTCACTGTTGGCTCGCCGTCGAAAACACTGCTCAAGTTTTCGCTTCCGCTGCTGCTCAGCACCGCGCTTCAGCAGATATACTCCATCGCGGACAGCGTGATCGTCGGGCGCTATACGGGCACCGCGGGGCTTGCCGCCATCGGCGCGGGCTACCCGATCACGCTTATCTTCGTCGCCATCGCGACGGGCGGGAGCATGGGCTGCTCCGTCGTTATCTCGCGGCTTTTCGGCGCGAAGGAGTACGGCAGAACGCGCACCGCGGCGGAGACGGCGCTGCTTGCCCTCTCGCTGCTCGGCGTTGTTCTCGCCGCGCTGGGCGTCGTGCTCGCCGGACCAATCCTGCGCCTGATGAACGCCCACGGCGAGCTCTGGCTTGACGCAAGCGTTTACCTCCGCATTTACGCCGTCGGCGTGCTGCCGATGCTGGTGTATAACGCGGCGAACGCCGTGTTCACCGGGCTTGGAGACTCGCGCCGCCCGCTTTATTTTCTGCTGCTCTCCTCCGTGCTGAATATCGTGCTCGATATCTATGCCGTCGCCTCGCTGGGACTCGGTGTCGCCGGCGCTGCGTGGGCAACCGCCATTTCGCAGGCGGTCTCCGCCGTGCTCGCCGTGCTCGTCATTCTGCGCCAGCTGCGCAAAATGCCCACGGAGCCGCGGCGCGGCGCGCTCGACGGCGAGCTGCTCGGCGAGATGACGCGCCTCGGTCTGCCCGCCATCTTTCAGCAGGCGACCGTCGCCCTCGCCCATACCGCCGTGCAGAGCATGATCAACGTTTACGACACCGCCGTTGTCGCCGGCTATGAGATGGGCGGCAAGGTCAACACCGTTATCTATTCCTGCCTGAACACCCTCGGCACAGCCCTCAGCACTTACGTTTCCCAGAGCCTCGGCGCGAAAAAATACGCCAACATCCGCGACGGGGCGCGCGCCTCGTGGGTCATGTGCCTTGCGGTCTCGCTCGTCATCATAGCGCTCGCGGAGCTCTTCCCGGCGCAGGTCATCATGCTCTTTCTCGGCAAGGAGGCGGACCACCTCGCGATGGACGTCGGCGTCAGCTTCCTGCGCATCATCATGCCGCTTTACGTGTTCATCTCCGTCATCATCGCGGGCGGCGGTCTGCTGCGCGGCATGGGGCACACAATGTCGTTTTTCCTCTCCACCGTGGCGGAGATTATCGTCCGCGTCGGCATGTGCTGGCTCGTCTCCCGCCTGATGGGAAGCTATCTCGGCATTTTCCTCGGTTGGATCGCCGGTCCCGTCACGGGTGCGATCTTGGCGTTCTGGCTCTGGCGGAAGGTCCTGAAAAAAGAAGTGCTGCCCTATTGTTAAGACCAAAGGATGACCCGCTGCGCCTCCTGCAAGAAGGCGCGGCGGGTCTTTTTTCGGAAAAATTTACAACTTGGATACACTGTTCTGACAAAATGTGCTATACTAAACGCTGATTTTATGCTATGATTGGTCAGTGGACCCACGGCTTTTTTTGGGAACGACAAGGAACGGAGGCGGATGCCTTTTTGGATAAGCAGAAAGTGAAAAAGAAGCTCGCCGCGGCGGAAACGGCGGCGGAGTTTAC
>CALJDB010000197.1 GCA_938023775.1 uncultured Clostridia bacterium | reverse complement strand
GTCATAGTGCTCGCTGACGCCGCGCTGCGTTTCGTCGTCCAGCAGCGGGAAATAGAGCTCGATCTTGCCGGAGGCGGTTTTGAAGGGCTTTCCCTCCTTCATCTGGGGCACGAAGCCGGTCATGGGCTCGTCCTCCAGCTCGTCGAGGTTCAGAAATTCGCCGTCCTGAAACGCGTCGTAGTCCGGGATGGTCTTGCCGCGCCCGGCGTAATAGTCCTGCACGTTGCGGTAATCGCGGCGCAGCCCCTCCTCCCAGTCGGCTTCCCACGGGCGGGTGCCGGTGTAGTACTTATAAAAGTTCTTCGGGTCCACGCCGAGACGCTTGCAGAGCTCCACATAGATCCAGACCCAGTGCTTCGTCTCGCCCGGCGCCTCCACGACGCCGGGGTTGCCGTTCACCGCCTCAAACACGCCGTAAGACGCGGTGCGGTTCAAGTCCCGCCCCTCCCAGATCCAGTCCTGTACGGGGAGGATGATGTCGGCATACTTCGCTGTCGGCGTCATGATGGAGTGGGCGGTGACGATGAAGTCCATCCTGTTCAGCGCGCAGATCTGGTCGTTCGCGCTGTCGCAGGCGGTGACGAGGTGGTTGGAGGCATGCGGCTTGCTGCCGCCGCCCCAGAAGAGGAAGTGGGGGTCAAATTCGTCGATGAGCGCCTTGTCCTCGCGCCAGCCGACGCGCCGCATATATTCCTCGGCGGAAAGACGCCCGGCGAGATAGTCCTCGCGCAGCAATATCGCCTGCGCCCAGTAGTGGCTGCGGAAGAGCTTCGGCACCTTGTAGGGACCGGGCTTGCCGAAGGCGGTGGAGAAAAAGCCGAGGGGCAGATCGTGGACGTTGCCGCCCGGATGAATGGCGGGACCGCCGCCGGGCTGTCCCCAGTTGCCGAGCATGGCCTGCAATGCACCGAAGCTTGCGAGCACCTGCTCGCCGTGGCTCTTGCGCGAGAGCGTCCAGTGCGCCCAGGTCCAGCAAGGGTGATTGTCCCAGAGAAAATGCGCCAGCGCCTCGATCGTCTCCGCCGGAACGCCGCATTTTTCCGCCGCCCACGCCGGCGTTTTCTCAACGCCGTCCGTTTTGCCGAGAAGATAGTCGCAGTATTTCGCAAAGCCGACGGGCTCGACGTATTTTTCAACGAACGCCTTGTCATAGGTTCCGCTGCGCAGCAGCACATACGCCAGCGCCATCAGCATGGCGGTGTCCGTGCCGGGCTTGATGGGGATCCACTGGTCGGCGAGGGAGCGGACCGCCATGGAGTAGCGCGGGTCGATGATGATGACGGGAACGCCGCGCTCGCGCGCCATTTTGATGTACCACGCGAAGGCGTGCGCCGGTCCCTGATGGCCGACGGAAGGGTCGCAGCCCCAGAGCACGACCGCCTTCGTGTGCGCCAGCATGTCCGCGCCGGAGCCGGAGGACCAGTTCTGCACCTCCCAGCCCTCGCCGCCGGTCATGAGCTGCGCCATCAGGCGCGAGGCGTCATAGGAACACCAGCCCCAGCCCTCCGCGCCTGCGCCCCAGTAGCTCATAATGCGCTCGAAGGTTTCGTTCGGCATGTAGGGGCTCAGAATGGATAGCGGGCCGAATTTTTCGCGTGTCTCCTTCATTTTGTCCGCGATTGTGTCGAGCGCCTCGTCCCAGCTGATGCGCTCAAATTCGCCGCTGCCGCGCGCCGAGCCGGGACGGCGCCGCAGGGGATAGAGCAGCCGTTCGGGCAGCTGGGCGTATTTGTGCCACGTCAGCCCGACGACGCAGGGGCGGCGCTGGATGCGTACCTTTTCGAGATCGTCCTCGGTCATGTAGGCGTCCTCGCGCCCGCGGTTGTGGTTGTAGCGGTCGTCCGGCTCCACGCGGACGACCTTGCCGTCGCGCACGGTCGCCTTGATGATGCACTGAAAATTGCCGCCGCAGTTGCAGCGGCACGCGGTGTAAAACGTGCTGCCGTCGCGCTCATGATAGGTCTTGCATGCGAGATCCATTGCGGTTTGTCCTCCTTTTTTGCTTCTTCCGTTCGTTTTCTTCCATAAAAAAAGGAAAGCCCCGCGCACACATGCGGGTGTGCGCGAGGGGAAGCCTTTTTGTTTACTTTGTGTCCTCCGGCAAGACGGCGAAGAGGACCTTGGCGCGCTCCGCGCCGGGGTTGCTCCAGTTATGGAGCCGGGACGAGTCGAAACAGCCGCTGTCGCCGCGGGAGAGGGCGTAGCGCTCGCTGCCGAGGATGAGCTCCGGCGCGCCCTCCAAGACGAAGAAATATTCCTCGCCGCTGTGGCGCAGGCGGACGGGGATCTCCTGCGCCGCGCCGGGGGCAAACTCCGAGATGAAAAACTCCAGCCTGCTGCGCAGGCGGGGCGAGAGCAGCAGATAGCTGCTGTCCGTCTCCGGGACGGGAATGCTGCGCCGCGCGTCGCGCCGGACGATGATGTCCTCCTCGCGCGGGCGCGGTTCGGTCTCCGTCTGAAAAAACTCGCCGAGGGAGACGCCGAGCACGTCCGTGATGCGCTCGAGCGTCGGCAGGGAGGGGAGCGCCTTGCCCTGTTCCACCTGACTGATCATGCTGCGCGAGGTCTCCACCAGCGCGGCGAGCTGGGCGATCGTGAGCCCCTTTTCCTGCCGCAGCCGCCGGATGCGGCCGCCGAGATCGGTGCGCATAGGCTCTGCCGCCTCCTTTCCGAAAAGGTTTGTGTTCTCTCTCCTCATTCTTACCACAGCCACGCCGCACTGTCAAGCAGAATTTAATCAAAAGTTCAGCGATATTGAACTTTTGCCTCGGCAAAGTAGCCAAAAGCACGCACTGGATTTTCTACAATTCGACATATTTCCGCAACATTCGGCAAAACGCTTGTGCGGCAGCGGCGGGGTGTGGTAACATACTACGCCAAAGGTCCGCGGGGCGAGGGGGAAATGCGCCCGGCGGACAGCTTGGATGAAGGGGGAGACCACGCATGCTGAACGAAATGATGATCCGCTGCTTTCTGTCGCTGTGCCAGACGCGGAATTTCACGCACACAGCCTCGGTGCTGTTCCTGTCCCAGCAGGCGGTGAGCCACAATATCTCCAAGATGGAGGAGGAGCTCGGCGTCCAGCTTTTCCGCCGCGGCAGCCGCGGCGCGGCGCCGACGGAGTTTGCGCTGCGCTATCAGGAGGTGTTTCTGCGCCTCGCGAGCGATCTCGCGGAGCTGCATGAGGACGTGCAGCGCGCGGAAAATCCCTTCCGCGAGCTCCACATCGGCTATCAGATGTGGCTGGACTTCGGTCGTGCGCCTTACCGCGCGCTCAGCGTTCTGCGCCGCGAGGAGCCGGACGTGCGCTACCGTGTTGAGCGCTATACGCCCGCGGACTTAAACCGGCAGCTCGCTGCCGGCGAGATCGAGCTTGCGGTTATGTATGAGCGCTTCCAGCCCCGTCAGAGCGGCTTCGCGAGCCGCAAGATCGCCGATTCGCGCCATGTGATGCTCGTCGCGGCGGACTATCCGGGGCTTACGCGCGCCACCGTCTGGCAGGATCTGCGCCACGAGCCGCTCGTGTTCGACTCTATGGAGGAGAGCGGCAGCGCCAAGGTCCAGCGCGATGCGCGGGCGTTTTCCGCGCGCGTTGGGCTCGAACCGCACAGCGTCGTGTCCCGGCGCAACCGCGAGTCGGCTTACACCGCCGTGGAGCAGGGCGTCGGCGTCATCGTCACGACGGAGATGAACCGCGCCATCGCCTCCGCCTCGTTCGCGAAGCTGCCGATGGACTCCAGCGAGGCGATCATCGCCGTCTGGAACGAGCGCGCGGACGAGCGCCTCATCAAGCACTATATCGCCGCCCTTACCCGCGAGCTCGCCGAGATCTCGTTCGACGTGGAGGATGCGGGGAAGGAATAAGTGAGAAAACCGAATACGCGCCTTTCCAAAGAGACCGCCTCGGCGGTCTCTTTTTTTGTGCCGCGGGTCGGAGCA
>CALJDB010000196.1 GCA_938023775.1 uncultured Clostridia bacterium | reverse complement strand
GACAGCGTGCAGTCTTCAAAGTTCATCACGGAGAAAAAGACCCTCAGCCTCATCAAAAAGATCGAGGGGCTCGCAAGCGTCCATGACGCTCAGCTGCTCCAACGGCAGGTCTATGTCCGCAACCGCGTGAAGAGCATGAACGAAAGCGTTTACTACAACGTCGACGAGATCTCCGGCGCGATCACGGACGACAGCGCCATCCGCTTTCACTACTTTGACTACACCGTCGACAAGGAGCGCCGGCTCCGCCGGGACGGCGGCTGGTATGAGATCAGTCCCTTCTCGCTTATGTGGGACAGTGAAAAATACTATATGCTCGGCTACGACGCCGCGGCGGGGAAGCTGAAGCACTACCGCGTGGATAAAATGACGGACATCTCCGCCCTCTCCCGTCCGCGCGACGGGAAGGACGTCTTCGACAAGGTCGACATTTCGCAGTACTCCAAGAAGGTGTTCAATATGTTCTCCGGCGAGCTGCTGACGCTGCGCCTGCGATTTGAAAACCGCTTCGTCGGCGCCGTCATGGACCGTTTCGGCAGCGACACCGTCATTTCCCCCGACGACGATGACCGCTTCACCGTCACCGTCAGCGTCGCCGTGTCGCCGAAATTCTTTGCATGGCTCTACGCCTTCGGCGCCGCCGCGGAGATCCTCTCCCCGGATTCCATCCGCGAGCAGTTCCGGCAAACGCTGATGGAAGCTGCTGGATTATACGAATAAGCCCCTTGGCTCTCCCTCCACGAGAGGCAAAAGATGCTCGAAAGCCCCGCCGGTCTGGAAACCGGCGGGGCTTTTTTCATCTCATCAGCAGCCGCGCGAGTTCGACGGTGGCGGTCTTGAGAACGACGCCGCCGCTCATGAGGTAAAACCATACTTCGCGGGTCTGCTGGCTTTTGGCGATGGGCGTCGCGACGGCGGCGACCACGATGAGCAGCGCACCGGCGCAGCCGATGACGGTTGGGATGCTGAGCAGCGGGAAAATCCCCGGCGCACAGGAGCCGTCGATCGCGTGCTGGATCGTTTTGTCCAGCCCGTCGCGCGCCGCCGCGAAGCAGCAGATCACGAGACCGAGGATGAGCACGATCAGGCTCCGCCGTCCCCAGAACTGGACGCTCGCGCGCGTCGCCGCCGTGACGGCGATAAATGACAGCAGGACCAAGGTCATCAGTGTCGTCGCCGTGGACACGGCGTTTCCGAAATAGAGCTTCATTTTTTCTTTCTCCTTTAACTAACTAATATTCGTTAGCTTGAAGTATAGACCTTTTCTTGGGCGTTGTCAAGGGGGAGTTGGGGTTAGTTTTTCTCGCCCACAAGGGCGAGAATACCCCAACTACGCCTCAAACTCCTCATAGAGCCTCACAAGCTCATACCGCCGCGTGACGTCGGCTTTTTGGTAAATATTGTGCACATGCGCCTTGACGGTGCCCATGGAGACGGTGAGCTCGCTGCTGATTTCCTGATTGTTGCGCCCGGCGAGGAGGAGGGCGAAAACCTCCAGCTCACGCTCGGTCAGACCGAGCTTCCGGGCGAATTTCATCTTCTTATACTCCGCGCCCTGTGTTTCGGAGAGGGGCGCGGCGGCGTCCTGCACGGGCGCGGGCGCCTCCTCTGCGGCGACTCTGCCGCCGAAGAGATTGTCGGCAGGGTTCAGCTCGCCGGCGTGGAAAATGCGGAACACATACGCGTAAAAAATCCCGGCATACGCCAGCCGCATCAGGTCCTCGCAGCGGTTGCGGTCATAGATGTGGATGTTGCCCTCCGTATAGCTGTCGACATGGAAAATAACGTAAGTATCCTCCGCGATGATGCAGAGCGAAAACGCGATCGTCACCCACATAATGAGCCGCAGGAAGGTTTTGCGCCCCACGGGAACGCCCGTGATGCGCGGAATATCACGCAGCGCATAAATGCAGGCAAAAATGGCAAAAATCTGATAAGCGATGTAATAAAGGTAGACCGAGGT
>CALJDB010000195.1 GCA_938023775.1 uncultured Clostridia bacterium | reverse complement strand
CCCCCTTCACATACCCGGCAAGGCACGGCGGCAGCGTTTGCTGCCGCCGTGTCCGTTTTTTGAGTTTTTTTACAGAAAGAGGACCTGTTTTATGCTGAAATATCTCGGCTTCGGACTGACCGTGGCGGGCGGGCTCGCGCTGATGCTGCTGCGCCCCGCCGCGGCGCTCTCCGCTTCGGCGCAGCTGCTGCTCGGCGGCGTGGTGATCGTGCTCGGTCTCTGGATTTTCCGCCCGTTTTCGCTGCCGCTCAGCGTCGGCGGCTTCGCGCTCGCCGGCTTTGCGCTTGCGATCGGGCTCCCGGCGGAGATGGTGTTTTCCGGTATGACCCAGAGTGCGGTCTGGACGCTTGCGGGTGCGCTTTTCTTCGGCTGCGCGCTGCAAAAGACCGGGCTCGGCAGGCGCATCGCCCTCGGCGTGCTCCGCATCTTCCGCCCAAGCTACGGCGCGCTCGCCGCGGCGTGGACGCTGATCGGGCTCGCGCTCAGCGCGCTGACGCCGTCCATCACCGTGCGCGTTGCGATCGTGGCGCCCATCGCGGCGAGCTGCTGCGAGCTCTGCGGTCTCGCACCGCGCAGCCGCGGCAGCGCGCTCATCCAGCTCACCGCCTTTGTCATGGCGATGCTGCCCGGCGGCGGCTGGCTGAGCGGCACGCTGACCGGCGCGGTGCTTCAGGGCGCGTATGAGATGACGTCGGGGCTCGCCGGCGTGCTGGATTTTTCAAGCTGGCTGCGTGCGGCGCTGCTGCCGACGGAGCTCGCGGCGGTCTTTACGCTCGCCCTCGCACTGCTCTTTCTGCGTCCGAAGGAGCCGCTCGGTCCCGGCGTGGCGGCGGCGCTGCGCGCGGCGGCGCCCGGACCGCTCACGCGGCGGGAGCTCTGCGCGGCGGCGGTGCTGACCGCGGCGTTCGTCATGTTTGCAACGGGTGGGCTCCACGGCATCCCCTCCGCGGCGGTCTGCCTCGGCGCGGCGGTGCTGCTCTTCGCCCTCGGCGTGCTGGAGCCGGCGGACGTCGGGAGCGGGGTCAGCTGGGACCTCGTGCTGTTCATCGGCTTTTCCCTGAGCCTCGGACCGATGCTCACCGCCGCGGGGGTCACGGCGTGGCTGACCGGGCTGCTCGTGCCGCTGCTGCGTCCCGTCGCGGGAAACCCGTGGCTTTTTGTCGCCGCGGTGACGGCGGTGCTCTTTCTCTGGCACCTCGTGGACGTGGCGAGCTTTATGCCGACGCTCTCGCTCGTTCCGGCAATGCTGCCCGCCGTGCGCGAGGTCTTCGGCATTGACCCGCTCGTGTTCGTCCCGATCCTCTCGCTCGCTGCAATCTCCTTCGTGCTGGCTTATCAGAACATCTGGGCGCTGATGGCACAGAGCGCCGCCGGGCGTCAGGTCTGGACGGCAAAGCAACTCGCCGTTTACGGCCTCTGCTACTTCGCCGCCGCCCTCGCCGCCCTGCTCGCCTGCGTCCCCCTCTGGCAGCACTGGGGCTGGTTCGGATAAAACCGCGCGGTTTTCGGGATTTTTTCAAAAAAATAAAGGGAAATCCGCCGCGGGCGGCGAATAGGGTGTTGTAGAGTTTTTTCCATGGCGCTTTATTCGCCGTCATTTTTTGCCGGAAAGGTGGGGGAAAGCGATGCCCTGTCTGAGAGAGGAGCGCGAGGCGCTGGAGCGGATCCTTGTGGGTCCGAACGGGGTCCTTGCCGCGGAGAGCGCGGGGCGGCTGCGCCCGGAGCCGGAGTGCCCGATCCGCACCTGCTTCCAGCGGGACGTGGACCGCATCACCCACGCCAAGGCGTTCCGGCGCTTGAAGCACAAGACGCAGGTCTTCTTGCAGCCGGAGGGCGACCATTACCGCACCCGCCTGACCCACACGCTGGAGGTCACGCGCTTGGCGCGCACGGCGGCGCGGGCGCTGCGCCTGAACGAGGACCTCGCGGAGGCGATCGGCCTTGGCCACGATCTTGGCCACACGCCCTTCGGACACGCGGGCGAGCGCGCGCTGCGCGAGCTGATGCCCGGCGGCTTCCACCACTATGAGCAGAGCCTGCGCGTCGTGGACCGGCTGGAGAAGGACGGACAGGGTCTGAACCTCTGCTACGAGACGCGGATGGGCATTCTGAACCACACCTACGGCGCGCCGGACGACACGATGGAGGCGACCGTCGTCCGCTTTGCCGACCGCATCGCCTACATAAACCACGACTTGGACGATGCCGAGCGCGCCGGGATATTGACGGAGGAGGACCTCCCCCGCTCCATCCGGGAGGCGACCGGCAGCCGCACGAGCGAGCGCATCAACACCATCCTGACCGACCTCATCGAAAACAGCGCCGACGGCAAGGTGCAGCTGAGCGCGCCGATGGCGGATATTTACGACGAGTTCCATAACTTCATGTTCGACGCCGTTTACCGCAACCCGACGGCGAAGGGCGAGGAGAGCAAGGTCAAGGGCATTTTAAGCGGCATTTTTGAGCACTATCTGGACCGTCCGGACCAGCTCCCGGCGGAGTTTCAGGCGATCGCCCGCACCGACGGGCTGGAGCGCGCCGTCTGCGACTATATCGCCGGCATGACAGACACCTTTGCCCTCGCGGAGTTCAGCCGCATCTTCATCCCCGCGAGCTGGAGCGTCAAGTAACTTTTTTCGGGAAAGGAGGCACGCATGGCGTTTTCCGAGCAGTTTTTACAGGAGCTTGCCGACCGCAACGACATTGTGGACGTTGTCGGCAGCTATGTGCGCCTCACGAAGCGCAGCGGCTCCAACCTCTTCGGGCTCTGCCCCTTCCACAGCGAAAAAACGCCGTCATTCTCCGTCTCGCCGGACCGCCAGATCTACCACTGCTTCGGCTGCGGCAAAGGCGGCAGCGTCATCAACTTTATTATGGAGATCGAAAACCTCTCCTTTCCGGACGCGGTGGCGTTTCTCGCGCGCCGCGCGGGGATGGAGCTGCCCGCGGAAAACGAGGACGCCCAGCGCTCCCGCCGGCGGCGGGAGCGGCTGCTCTCGCTCAACCGCGCCGCCGCGCGGTTTTTCCACGAGGCGCTGCGCGCCCCCGGCGGCGCGCCGGGCAGGGCGTATATCGAAAAGCGCGGCATCAGCGGGAAGATGGTGACTGCCTTCGGGCTCGGCTTCGCCGCAGATGCGTGGTATGACCTGACGGACGCGATGCACGCGCTCGGCTACGAGGACTTCGAGCTCGTGGACGCCGGGCTCGCGAACCCGAACAAGACCGGCAAGGGCGTCCACGACATTTTCCGCAACCGCCTCATGTTCCCCGTCATCGACGTCCGGGGCGACGTCATCGGCTTCTCCGGCAGAATTTTAGGCGACGGGGAGCCGAAATATCTCAACACGCGGGAAACGCCGGTTTTCAGCAAGTCCCACAATCTTTTCGCGCTGAATCTGGCAAAAAAGTCCAAAAGCGGATATATTTTGCTCGTCGAGGGCAACATAGACGTGGTTTCGCTGCACCAAGCGGGCTTCGACAGCGCCGTTGCCTCGCTCGGCACGAGCCTGACGCCGGAGCAGGCGCGGCTCATCTCGCGCTATGTCAAGGAGGTCGTCATCGCCTACGATAACGACGGCGCGGGCCAGAAGGCGAGCCAGCGCGCCATCGGCATTCTCGAAAATCTGGACCTCAAGGTCCGCGTACTGCAAATGCAGGGTGCGAAGGACCCGGACGAATTTATCCGTGCGCGGGGACCGGACGCCTTCAAGAATCTCATCGAGGGCTCGGCGAACCACATCGAATACCGCCTCGGCGCGATCGAGCCGAAATATGACCTCACGAGCGACGAGGGCCGCGTCGCCTATCTGAAGGAGGCGGCGGGCGTCATCGCGGAGCTGCCCTCCCCGGTTGAGCGCGAGGTCTATACCATGCGCGCGGCGGAGAAGGCGGGCGTCGCCAAGACCGTCTTAGCCGACGAGGTAGAGCGTGCGCGCAAAAAGAAGCTCTCCGGCGCGCGGCGGCAGGCAGAGCGGAACGCGGTGCGCGCCGTTACCGCGGCGGCGCAGCCACAGAGCCGCGCCCTGCGCTACGAGAATCCGCGTTCGGCGCTCGCCGAGGAGGGCGTCATCCGCCTCGCGGTGCTCGAGCCCGCGCTGCTTGACGGCGTGGACCTCCAGCCGGAGGAGTTTTCCAGTCCGATGCTCGCGCGGCTTTACACGATATTGCGCGAAAAGGCGGCGGCGCATGCCCCGCTCTCCCTCGCGGCGCTGAGTGCGAGCTTTACGCCGGAGGAGATCGACCACATCACCGCCATGCTGCAAAAGCCGGAGGTGCTCGCAAGCGGCAGGAAGGCGATGGCGGATTACATCGACGTGATCAGAACAGAGCGCGAGAGCGCGGCGTCCACCGAGGACCTGCGCGCCTTTGCGGAGAAGCTCAGAAATAAAAAAGGATATGGTGGGTAAAAAATGGCTGAAAAGAAAAAGAACGACGTGATGACCGGCAAGAACGCGGATCTGGAGGCGCAGGCGGACGCGCTGCTCGCCGCCGCGGACGGAGGGGACACCGTGCCCTTCACGCTCATTGAGATGCCGCCGGAGAAGACCGAGAAGAAAAAGACCGCCCGCAAGAGCGCGAAGACCGCCAAGGAGCCCGCCGCCCCCGCCCATCCGGAGAAGGCGCCGGAGGAGGTCTTAAACGAGCTGCTGGAAAAGGGCAAAAAGGCCGGCCAGCTCACGAATAAGGAGCTGGAAGTCCTCGAAACGCTGAATCTGGACACCGAGGCCACCGAAAAATTTTACGAATCCCTCG